>NZ_JBFBGN010000003.1:0-138688 GCF_040684675.1 Streptomyces sp. NPDC089915
AGGCGGCGTCGCTCTGGATGGAGTCCGAGGCGGGCCACATCTGGGTGCGCCCGTAGCCGTGGGCGGCGATGGACAGGTACCAGAAGGAGTCCCAGGAGCCGCCGAGCACCTTCACGGGGTCGCGCCCGGCCCACCAGGCCCCGAGGGCGATCACGAGCGCCCCGCCCCCGCGCACGGCGGCGAACACCGCGAGGGCCCGCCCGGCGCCCCGGGCCGGCTCCGGTCCCGGCGGGGCCTGCGCGGGGGCGGGCGGGGTCCGTCTCGTCGTGGCGTCCATGCCGGGCCCTACAGGGCCCTGAGGCGGTCCACGGCTTCGCGGAGGACCTCCGTCTTCTTGCAGAAGGCCCAGCGGACCTGGGTGGCGCCGGCCTCGCGGTCGTCGTAGAAGACCTGGTTCGGGATGGCGACCACCCCGCAGCGTTCGGGCAGGGAGCGGCAGAAGGCCAGGCCGTCCTTCTCGCCCAGGGGTGAGACGTCGGTGGTGATGAAGTAGGTGCCCTGCGGGCGGAAGACCCGCAGTCCGGCGGCGGTGAGCCCGTCGGCGAGCAGGTCGCGCTTGGCGGCGAGGTCGGCGCGGAAGGCGTCGTAGTAGGTGTCGGGGAGGGCGAGGGCCTCGGCGACGGCGTACTGGAAGGGGCCGGAGGAGACGTAGGTGAGGAACTGCTTCGCCGAGCGGACGGCCGAGACCAGCGCGGGCGGGGCGGTGATCCAGCCGACCTTCCAGCCGGTGAAGGAGAAGGTCTTGCCGGCGGAGGAGATGGTGACGGTGCGCTCGCGCATCCCGGGCAGGGAGGCCAGCGGGGTGTGGCCGCCCTCGAAGACGAGGTGCTCGTAGACCTCGTCGGTGACGACGAGGAGGTCCCGCTCGACGGCGAGTTCCGCGACGGCGGCGAGCTCCTCGGGGGTGAGGACGGTGCCGGTCGGGTTGTGCGGGGTGTTGAGCAGCAGCAGGCGGGTGCGCGGGGTGACCGCGTCGCGCAGGGCGTCGAGGTCGGGGCGGAAGTCCGGGGCGCGCAGGGTGAGCGGGACGCGGACGGCGCCGGCCATGGCGATGCAGGCGGCGTAGGAGTCGTAGAAGGGCTCCAGGGCGATGACCTCGTCGCCCGGTTCGAGGAGGGCGAGGAGGGCGGCGGCGATGGCCTCGGTGGCACCCGCGGTGACGAGGACCTCGGTGTCGGGGTCGTAGCCGAGGCCGTAGAAGCGCCGCTGGTGGGCGGCGATCGCCTCGCGGAGCTCGGGGACGCCGGGGCCCGGCGGGTACTGGTTGCCGCGTCCGTCGCGGATCGCCCGGACGGCCGCCTCGGCGACCTCGGCGGGGCCGTCGGTGTCGGGGAAGCCCTGACCGAGGTTGATGGACCCGGTGCGGGCGGCCAGCGCCGACATCTCCGCGAAGATCGTGGTGCCGAAGGCCGCGAGGCGGCGGTTCAGGAAGGGGCGGTCGCTGCCCACGGGTGCGCTCATGGGCGCCATCCTGCGGGCAACCTCTGGAGTTGCTCAAGTGTGCTTTGGCGGGTTTGGCCTGCGGGCATCCCCCCTGCACGCGGGACACGGGGGTCCCGCACCCCGGGCGACCGGGGCGGTTTCGGGAAGGGGGCGGGGACGTGGTCATCGTCGTACTGGTCGTAGGGGCGATCGGGGCGCTGGTCGTCTGGATCGCGAGGAAGTTCACCGGTGGGGGCGGATCCGGCAGCGGCGGGGGTTCCGGCAGCTGGTGGGCGGGCGGCGGGGGCTCCTCGTCCTCCTGCGGTTCCTCCTCCTCGTGCGGTTCCTCGTCCTCCTGCGGTTCTTCGTGCGGGTCGTCCTGCGGTGGCGGCGGGTGCGGGGGGAGCTGACACTGGAACGGTGCGGCCGCGGGCCGCGTGGACAGGGCGCCCGGCGGGGACAACTTCCTTCGGGCGTCTTCTTGTTCGGGTGTGTACGAAGGCGTACGGACGGCCTGTTCTTGAACACGTGAACCGGGTAGCCCCCGAGGGGATGTAAACCCCGTCAAGTTGGGTAAAAACGCTGTGAGTGCCGTGCCTTTCATGATTCCCTCGGTTGAGTAGACCAGTCCTCGGAGGACCTCCCTGGACTTCCTGTGGACCCGTGCCGGTGTCCCCCCACCCGTTGCATACCGCTGGCGGGGTCCGGCCCCTCTCCCTCGCGCGTTTGCGGAGCCGACTCATGCTCACGACCCTCCAGACCACCTACACCGACACGCGTGCCGCCGATCTCGCCTGGGCCCTGGGACGGGACCGGCTGCCCGCCCTGGCCGTACTGAACCTCCAGCTCCAGGACGCGAAGGTGGAGTTGCGCCTGCTCGGCGCCTCCCACCAGGTGCTCCTGGAGGAGGGCGAGGTGCGCTGCTCGGAGACGGTCGCCTGCATGCCCGGCAGCCGCACGCCGCTGCCGCTGGGCGTGGCGAAGCGGGTGGGGGACTGGGAGTACGAGTTCGCCGCGCGCGTCGAGACCCTCTCGCGCGGCTCCTTCGCGGGGCGGGCCCAGGAGCTGCTCGCCCTGGTCGCGGACCACCCGAACGGACTAGCGGGGACCTTCCCGGGCGACCCGCACGCCTTCACCGCGATGCTCGCGCAGCGGCACGAGGGGCAGGTGCGCTGGCGGACCTGGCACGCGTATCCGCAGGAGGGGCAGCTGGTGGCCACCCGGACCCGGGTGGGCGTGCGGATGGGGGCGCCGGTCTAGCGCCCGTCCCGTGCGCCCCGGTTGTACGGGGATTACGCCAACTGGCCGGATCGCCCGGACACTTACACCCATGTGGGTGACAGGGTGTCAGTGGGCGGTGACGTACGGTTCGCTGCATGATCGACCGTTCCGCCCCCCGCGGGGTGCTCCCGGCGGCGGAGCCGCGGGGCGTGCAGACCGTCCCGGCCGCCCTGCCCGTACAGCCCCGGACCGGCCGACTCCTCGTGCTGGCCACGGTGTTCGTCTGCGCCGCCTGCGGGCTCGTGTACGAACTGGAGCTGCTCGCCCTCGGCTCGTACCTCATCGGCGACTCCGTCACCCAGGCGTCGGTCGTGCTGTCCGTCATGGTCTTCGCCATGGGCGTCGGCTCCCTGCTCGCCAAACGGCTGCGCGCCCGGCCGGCCTTCGGCTTCGCCGCCATCGAGGCCGGGCTCGCCCTGCTCGGCGGCTTCTCCGCCATGGCCCTCTACGCGAGCTTCGCCTGGCTGGGCGAGTCCCGGCCCGCGCTCGTCGCGTTCTCCTTCGCCATCGGGGTGCTCATCGGTGCCGAGATCCCGCTGCTGATGGTCCTCATCCAGCGGATCCGCAGACAGGACGCCGGCGGGGCCGTCGCCGACCTGTTCGCCGCCGACTACGTGGGCGCCCTGGTCGGCGGGCTGGCCTTCCCCTTCCTGCTGCTCCCCGTGCTCGGCCAGCTCACCGGGGCCATGCTCACCGGCACCGTCAACGCCGTCGTCGGCGGCGGGCTCGTCCTGTGGCTGTTCCGCCGCGACCTCAGCCGGCGCTGCCGCTGGCTGCTCCTCGCGGTCAACGCCCTGGTGCTCGCCGGGCTGGCCTGCGCCACCCTGCTCGCCGACGACTTCGAGCGGGTCGCGCGCACCGCCGTCTACGGCGGGGAGGTGCGGGTCGCGGTGCAGACCGGGGTGCAGGAACTGGTGCTGACCGGCCCCTCCACCGGCTCCCCGCGCTCCCTCGACCTCTACCTCGACGGGCGGCTGCGGGTCAGCGGCTACGACGAGTACCGCTACCACGAGGCCCTCGTCCACCCCGCGATGACCGGCCCGCACGCCCGCGTCCTGGTCCTCGGCGGCGGTGACGGGCTCGCCGCCCGCGAGGTGCTGCGCTACCCGGACGTCACCTCCGTCACCGTCGTCGAGCTCGACCCCGGGGTCGTCGAGCTCGCCCGCACCGATCCGATGCTCTCCGCCCTCAACGGCCGCGCCTACGAGGACCCGCGCCTGGGCGTCGTCTCCCAGGACGCCTTCCGCTGGCTGCGCGGGCCCGCCGCGCGCGACCGGTTCGACGTGATCGTCTCCGACCTCCCCGACCCGGGGATCACCCCGAGCACCAAGCTGTACTCGCAGGAGTTCTACGGGCTGGCCGCGCGGGCCCTGAACCCCGGCGGGCGCATCGCCGTGCACGCCGGGCCGCTGACCACGCGGCCCCGTACGTACTGGACCGTCGAGTCCACCCTGCGCGCCGCCGGCCTGCTCACCACCCCCTACAGCGCGGGCGGCCGGCTCTCCGGCTTCGCCGCCGGGCCCGACCGCACCCTCGGCGGCTCCGACGCCCCGCCGCAGGACTGGGGCTTCGTCCTCGCCGCCCGGGACCGGGTCCCCGAGCTGCGGGTGGACCGGGACACGCCCGCCCTGCGCGCGGTGTCCACCCGGGGCCTCCAGGACGCCGCCCGGGACGCGGCCCGCACCCGGCTGACCGGCCTGCCGCCCTCCACGCTCCCGCACCCGCGCTACTCCTGATGCGCGGGGGCGTCGCGTCCGTGTGCAGGGGCGGCTCTCGTCGGTAGGCTCGACCGCATGGAGCATCAGGTGTTCGTCCCGGTACCGGCAGACGATCTGCGCGCCGTGCTGCGCGACCCCGCCCGGACGGCCCGCTGCGTACCCGGGCTCCAGCGGGACGCCGACACCGGCACCGGCGGCGCGGGAGGCGGCGGGCCGGTCGCCGGGCGGCTGAGGCTGCGGGTCGGCTCCGCCAGCGTCACCTACCGGGGGACCCTGACGGTGACCGAGCGCGATCCGGAGCACTTCACCGCGCGGGGCGAGGGCTCCGAGGTGCGCGGCACCGGCACCGCCACGTTCGCGGCCGGGCTGGTCCTGGCCCCCCACGAGGGCGGAACCCGGCTGGAGTTCACCCTGGCGGCCACCGCCGACGGGCGGGCCGCCGCCTTCGACGCCGAGGCCCTGACCACCGCCGTCGGGCGGCTGCTCGACCGGCTCTGCGCGAACCTGGCCGAAGCCGCCGGACCGGGGAAGCCCGAGGAGGCCGCGCGGGAGGAGGGCGACGGGCCGGGGGCCGCCGGGCCGTCCGTGTTCGACACCGAGGTGCCGCCGCCGTCCCTCGACCCCTTCCTGGACGAGGGGTTCCCCGACCTGCCCGACTTCGCCGGGCTCCCGGAGCTCGACGGGATCGGGGAGGGCGCCGGACCGGACGCGGCGGTCCCCGCCGACCCCACCGCCCCGGCGAACCCCCCGGCCGAGGCCGCCCACGCCCGCCGCACGATGATCGGCCGCAGCGCCGAGGAGGTCGACCACGCGCCCCCGCGCGGCCGTTACGCCCCCGTCCCGGCCCCCTCGGCCGGCGCCGGCGGCCCCGCCATGCGCTGGATCGCCCCGGCCGCGGCCCTCGCCCTGGCCTCGGCGGTGGTGGTCGGGCGGGCCCTGCGCCGCCGCCGCTGAACCGCCCCCGCTGGACCGCCGTCGAACCGCCGCCGAGCCGCTGTTGAGCGGGGGCCGACCCCGGTCGCCGTAGGGTCGGCCGTATGAGTACGCAACTGAGCGCCGGCGGCGCCGACATCACCATCGACCAGGAGAACGGCTGCCGGATCGGCAGCCTGCGCGTCGACGGCGTGGAGCTGCTGCGCCAGGGCCCGCGCTACGGGTCCTTCCCGATGGTCCCCTGGTGCGGCCGTACCGCGGACGGCCGGTTCCGCGACGGCGGCACCGTCCACCAGATGCCCGTCAACCACCCCCCGCACGCCATCCACGGCCTCGGCCGCGACCTGCCCTGGCGGACCGCCGGCGTGTCCGGCACCGGAGCGGCCTTCTACTTCGACCTCGCCGACCCCTGGCCGCACGCGGGGCGGGTGACGCAGACCTTCGAGCTGAGCGCGGACTCGCTGAAGATCACCATGGGCGTGGAGACGTACCAGGACTCCTTCCCGGCCCAGGCCGGCTGGCACCCCTGGTTCAACCGCACCCTCACCGCCGGCGGCGGTGAGGCGCGGATCGCCTTCGAACCGGCCTGGCAGGAGGAGCGCGGCGAGGACTACCTCCCCACCGGCCGGCGGATCGACCCCGCCCCCAGCCCCTGGGACGACTGCTTCGGGATGCCCTACGGGGTGGACGTCACCCTCACCTGGCCCGGGGAGATGGAGCTGAAGGTGACCAGCCCCGCCGAATGGGTGGTCGTGTACGACGAGCAGCCCGAGGCCGTCTGCGTCGAGCCGCAGTCCGGTCCGCCGAACGGCCTCAACACCCTTCCGCGCCTGGTCACCCCGGTGGACCCGCTGGAGGTCTCCACGACCTGGACCTGGCGGCGGCTCGGCTAGCGCCCCCTTAAGCTCGACGGCATGACTGACGTACGCGATGCGCTTCTGCAGCAGATCAAGGACAAGGCCGTCGTGCACGGCAAGGTGACCCTCTCCTCCGGCAAGGAGGCCGACTACTACATCGACCTCCGCCGGATCACCCTCGACGGCGAGGCCGCCCCGCTGGTCGGTCAGGTCATGCTCGACCTGACCGCCGACCTGGAGTTCGACTGCGTCGGCGGTCTGACGCTGGGCGCCGACCCGGTCGCGACCTCGATGCTGCACGCCTCCGCCGCGCGCGGGGAGCGCCTGGACGCCTTCGTGGTCCGCAAGGCGCAGAAGGCGCACGGCATGCAGCGCCGGATCGAGGGCACCGACGTCAAGGGCAGGCGCTGCCTGGTCGTCGAGGACACCTCCACCACGGGCGGCTCCCCGCTGACCGCCGTCGAGGCGGTCCGTGAGGCCGGCGGCGAGGTCGTCGCCGTCGCCACCATCGTGGACCGCGGCGCGGCCGAGGCCATCGCCGGCGCGGGCCTGCCCTACCTCACCGGGTACCAGCTCGGCGACCTGGGTCTGGCCTGACCCTCCCTCCGGCGGCCCGGTCGTCTCGGATCGTGGTCGCGAAGGAGTGGTGACGCGGTCACGGAGCGGGTTCGGCGGAACTGGTGACCAAGGTCCCCGGACGCTCCACCTCCGCTCCTGACCTGCACCTTTTCGGAAGGGCCGGGTGTTTCACGTGAAACACCCGGCCCTTCTCGCCGTACGAGGGCCGTCACGCGGGGTGGAGTGCCGCGCCGAGTCTGGAAAGATAGGCGCGACGTCTGACGTCGCCCCCAGGTCAGGGCCCGCAATAAGCACACTCCCCGCACATCCAAGGAGCGGACAGATGCCCATCGCAACCCCCGAGGTCTACAACGAGATGCTCGACCGGGCGAAGGCAGGCAAGTTCGCCTACCCGGCCATCAACGTGACCTCGACCCAGACCCTGCACGCTGCGCTGCGCGGCTTCGCGGAGGCCGAGAGCGACGGCATCATCCAGATCTCCACCGGCGGTGCCGAGTTCCTGGGCGGCCAGTACAACAAGGACATGGTCACCGGCGCGGTCGCGCTGGCCGAGTTCGCGCACGTGGTCGCCGCCAAGTACGACATCACGGTCGCGCTGCACACGGACCACTGCCCGAAGGACAAGCTGGACGGCTACGTCCGCCCGCTGCTCGACATCTCCGCCGAGCGCGTGGCCAAGGGCCTGAACCCGCTCTTCCAGTCGCACATGTGGGACGGCTCCGCCGAGACCCTGGCCGACAACCTGGCCATCGGCCAGGAGCTGCTCGCCAAGGCCGCCGCCGCGAAGATCATCCTTGAGGTCGAGATCACCCCGACCGGCGGCGAGGAGGACGGCGTCAGCCACGAGATCAACGACGAGCTGTACACCACCGTCGAGGACGCGATCCGCACCGCCGAGGCCCTGGGCCTGGGCGAGAAGGGCCGCTACCTGCTGGCCGCCTCCTTCGGCAACGTGCACGGCGTCTACAAGCCGGGCAACGTCGTCCTGCGTCCCGAGCTGCTCAAGGACCTCCAGCAGGGCGTCGGCGAGAAGTACGGCAAGACCAGCCCGTTCGACTTCGTCTTCCACGGCGGCTCCGGCTCCACCGAGCAGGAGATCGCCACCGCGCTGGAGAACGGCGTCGTGAAGATGAACCTCGACACCGACACCCAGTACGCCTTCACCCGCCCGGTCGCGGACCACATGTTCCGCAACTACGACGGTGTCCTGAAGGTCGACGGCGAGGTCGGCAAGAAGAACACGTACGACCCGCGCACCTGGGGCAAGCTGGCCGAGGCGAGCATGGCCAAGCGCGTCCTCCAGGCCTGCGGTGACCTGCGTTCCACGGGCACCCGGCTGAAGTAGTCCCCGGCGCTCCCAGCGCCCCGGGCCTCGAAGGGGGTCCGCCGGTCCGGAAACGGACGGGCGGACCCCCTTTTCGTGTGCGCGAGGTGACGTACGCCGGTGGACGTCCGCCCGGGCGATGGTGTGGAATCTACCCAGAAGAAACGTACCCGTGGGAATGTAAAGCCGGCGGGCCAGGAGAGGCGACGCCACATATGAGGACAGAGCGACCCCAGGTGAAGCAGGACCGGGCGGTGCGCACCCGCCGCGCCATCCTGGACGCGGCGGCCGTGGTGTTCGAGGAGCACGGCTACGACGCGGCCAAGCTCTCGGACATCGTCAACATCGCCAAGGTCACCAAGGGCGCCCTCTACTTCCACTTCGAGTCGAAGGAGGGCCTGGCCCAGTCCGTCATCGACGCCCAGAACGGGGGCCAGCCGCAGGCCCTGCCGCAGCAGTACAAGGCGCAGGAGTTCATCGACATCGGCATGGTCTTCTCGCACCAGATGCGGCACGAGGTGCTGATCCGGGCGAGCGCCCGGCTGACCCTGGACCAGACGGGGCCCCACCTGGACCGGGTGACGCCCTATGAGACCTGGATCGACCTGTGCGCCGGCGTGCTGTCCGAGGCCAGGCGGCGCGGGGAGCTGCTGCCCGGCGTGGACCCGGTCGTGCCCGCCCGGCTGATCGTCGGCGCGTACGCGGGGCTGAACACCATGTCCCACACCCTCGGTCTCGACCTGGACGCACAGGTCGCCGAGCTCTACACGCACGTGATGCCGAACGTGGTGGTGCCCGCCGTGGCCATCCGGCTGGACAGCGCCCCCGGCCGCGGCGCGCGGGCGCTGTACGGGCCGCAGGGCCTCCACTCCTGCCGGGTCGGCTGCGCCAACGGGGTGCTCCCGGCCGACGGCGGATCCGGGGAGGACGAGGACGGCGATCCCACGGTCTGAGACGCCCCGTCCGCCGACCGCCCTGCCCTCTTCCCAAAAAGATCCTTCCGGGTATGATTTTTTTGCTCGCCTGCCCAGGGAGAACACTGTGGACATTGAGGTACTCGGCGCACCACGGGTCACCGAGAACGGTGTGCCCATCACCGCCCCCACCGCGGAGTCCCGGCACGTCCTGGCAGCCCTCGCGGCCTGTCCCGACCGGCTCGTGCCCAGCCGCGTGCTCGCCGACGAACTCACCCGCCACACCCCGCCCGAGCACTCCCGGGCCGCCCTGCACACCGCCGTGCGCCGACTGCGCGAGCGGTTCGCGGAGGCCCTCGGGGCCGGCTCGGTCCGTACCCCGGAGACGGTTCTGTGCGCCCGGCCGGGCGGCTACCTCCTCGACACCGGCGGCGGCCGCTGCGACGTCCGCGAGTTCGAACGGGAGGCCGGCGCCGGCTACCGGGCCATGGGCCGCGGGGACTTCGGCCAGGCCGCCTTAAGGCTGCGCCGCGCCCTCGACCTGTGGACCGGGCCCGCCCTCGACGGCATCGACGCCGGTGCCTGGCTGCGCGGCCGCACGGCCGTCCTGGAGGCCGACCGGCTCTCCGTGCTCGGCCAGTGGGTCGAGGCCGAACTCGCCCTCGGCCGCCACGGCGAACTGCTCCTGGAACTCGCGGGCCTGCGCGGCGCGGGCGGCCGGCGCCCCCGCGGCGCCTACCTGGCGGCCCTGCACCGGGCCGAAGCCCGGGTCACCGCCCTGCGCGCCGCCCTCCCCGCCCCCGGAATGACCCTGGCGGGTGCCGTACGCCGCTGACGCGCCGCCCTCGACCCCGCCTCGCCCCCTGCCTTGACCCGCCGCCGCCCGGAACCTAGGTTCGGGGCGGGACGCGGGAAAACGGCTGGTCGGAGGGGGCGGCAGGATGCGCGGGGACGACGCGGGCGCACTGGCCGTACTGGAACTGCTCGCCCAGGACGCCCCGCCCGACCGGTACGAGGCGCTGCTCACCGAGGCGCGGGCGGCCGGAGCCGGCGACGCGGCCCTCGACGGACTCACCCGCGCCCTGGAGCTGGCCCGCTCGGTCCAGGCCCGCGCGAGCCGCAGCCGGCAGCGCGAAGGCGCCCTGACCGCGCTCGTCGACACCGCGCACGACCTCACCTCCCCCTACGACATCGACGGCCTGCTCCGCCTGATCACCCGCCGCGCCCGCCGCCTCCTCGGCTTCGACATGGCCTGGCTGTCCCTGAGCCGCCCCGACGGATCGGCGTACGTCCGCACCTCCGAGGGCGAGACCACCGCCCTGAACGTGGGCCTCGAACTCGGCACCGGGCGCGGCCTCGGCAGCATCGCGCAGGCCCGCCGCTCGCCGGTGTGGACCCCCGACTACCTCGCCGACCCCACCATCGCGCACGCCCCCGGCATCGACGCCGTCGTCGAGGCGGAGGGCCTCCACGCGATCATCGCGGTGCCGCTGCGGCGGGGGGACTCGACGCTCGGCGCCCTCTACGGCTCCGACCGCGCCGTGCGGCAGTTCACCCCGGACGAGATCGGCATCATGCTCTCCCTCGCCGACCTGGCCGCCGTCGCCATCGAGAAGGCCCGGCTGCTGGAGCAGACCCGCGACCAGGTCAGCGAGCTGGAGGCCTTCGGCTCGCGCACCAACACCGCCCTCACCCGGGTCCGTTACCTGTGGGAGTGCCACGCCCGGCTCGCCGGGCTGGTCCTGGACGGAGCCGGGCTGCCCACCCTCGCCCGGGCCACCGCCGACGCGCTGGACGGCGTGCTCCAGGTGCGCGACCCGGGCGGGCGGCCGCTCACCGCGACCGGGGAACTGCCCGGTCTGGACGAGGAGGACGTCACCAAGGGCGCCCTCCAGGCACTGACCGACCGGCGCCCCGTGCGGCTGCCCGGCGACCTGTGGCTGGCCCCCGTGCTGGCCGGGGCCGAGGACCTCGGGGTGCTGCTGCTCAGTGCCTCGGCGCCGCTCGCCGACGAGGACGTGCGGCTGCTCCAGCTGGCGGCCCAGTCCGTGGCCTGCCTGATGCTGGTCCAGCGGGGCACCGCCGCCGCCGAGGGCCCCGTCCACGACGAGCTCCTCGCGGACCTCCTCGACCGGCCGCACTCCGTCGACCTGCACCTGCTCGAACGCACCCGCCGGCTCGGCATCGACCTCGACCGCCCGCACGTGGTGGTCGTCGCCCGGCCCGAGGGAGGCGAGCTCGGCAAGGCCGTCGCGTGGGCCAGCTCGTACGCGTACCGGATGGGCGGCCTCAAGGGCGTCCGCCGGGGCTGCATCGTCCTCGTGCTGCCCGGCACCGACGCCTCCGCCGCCGCCCACCGGGCCTCCGGGGAGCTGTCCCCGCTGCTCGGCCACGCGGTGTCCACCGGTGCCGCCGGACCCGCCGGCGGCCCCGGCGAGGTGGCCCGCGTCTACGCCGAGGCGGTGCGCTGCCTCGACGCGCTGACCGCCCTCGACGGCGCCGGGGGCACGGCCTCCCTGCGCGAACTGGGCTTCCTCGGGCTGCTGCTGTCCGCCGACCACGACGTGGAGGCGTACATCGCCGGGACCATCGGCCCCGTCCTGGAGTACGACACCGACCGGCCGACCGAGCTGACCCGCACCCTGGAGGCGTACTTCGCCTCCGGAGCCAGCCCCACGCACGCCGCCGAGGCCCTGCACGTCCACCCCAACACGGTCTCCCGGCGGCTGGAGCGCATCGCCGAACTGCTCGGCCCCGACTGGCAGAAGCCCGCCCGGGCGCTGGAGATCCAGATGGCGCTGCGGCTGCGCAGGACCCGTACCGTCCTGCACGACCGCCGCACCGCCGCCGGCCGCCCGGGGACGCCCGCCTAGCCCGCCTTCGCCGCCCGGGCCGTCCAGCCGTCCAGCCGTCCGGGCCGCCTTCCCCGCCCGGGCCGTCGAGGCCCTCTCCACGGTCTACGCGGCCCCGTACGCGACCCCGTGGCCCTCCGTCCCCGTCAGCGCGCGGGCGGCGTGCGCCACCGAGGCCAGGGTGACGTGCCGGTGCCAGCCCGGCAGGGCCCGCCCCGCGAAGTCGCGCAGCCCCGCCTCCTGTCCGCTGTGCTCGGCGGCGAACGCCACCCGCCGGCCCTGCTTCGTCAGCCGCAGCAGCGGGCCCACCGGCAGCCGCACCAGGTCCGTCACCCACATCTGCGACGGAGCGCGGCGCGGGTCCGCCCACTCGCCGACCAGCAGCAGGTGGCGCCGGCGGGCCGGGGAGGGGTCGGGCATCATCACCCGCACCGCGACCGCCAGGGTGCTGCGGTGCCGGCCGCCGCCGGCCGCCGGGTCCGGATCGGTCCACTCGACCGGCGTGCTCAGCCCCTTCACCGACTGCAGGACGTCCCGCGCGCAGCGGATGCCCGCGCCGTGCCCGGGCAGCGCCGGATCGGTGACGAGCAGCGGGGTGGCGGGGCCGACCCGGGCGATGACGGGCAGCCCGGCCTCGGCGAAACGGTTCATCGTGGAGCGCGTCCCGATCTGCCGGATGTCCAGCACCACGGGCCGCACCGGGCTCCCGCCGCGCCGCACCGTGGAGATCACGGCGGCCGCCGCGGCCTCCTCGTACGAGGCCCGCGCGCTGTGCTCGTCCGCGGAGCCCGGGCCGGACCGGCCCTCGTGCTCCTCCTCCGGCAGGTACATCTCCCAGCCCACCGGCGTGGCCAGCGAGGCCGAGGCGAACCAGGTCCCGAACGCCTGCTGCCCCCGGAACATGTGCCCCTGGTGCGGGTCGAAGCGGTTGGCCACGCCGACCGAGTGCTCCCCGCCCTTCGGGATGGCCATCGGCTGCGCCACCCACGCCGTCAGCGGACCGGCCGCCTCCAGGAACCGGGAGAGGTCGGCGCGGATCGGCCGCCAGTCCCAGGTGGAGCCGGAGATGAAGTGGTGCATGCTCTGTTCGGCCGCCCCGCCGCCGACCTGGCCCGCGATCCCGCGCATGGACTTGCGGCCCGGGAGGGCGAGCAGCCCCTGCACGTAGCGGCGGCCCTTCTCCCGCTGGTCCTTGCGGCGCAGGGAGGACAGGACGGCGGCGCACAGGTCGTCGGCCGCCTCCCGGGCCGGATCCGCCGGCCCCCTCCCGCCGGTGTTCCCGTCCCCGCTCCCCGTGCCCGTCACGTCCCCCGTGATGGTGCTGATGGTGTTCATGGTGGTGCTGCTCATGACCGCTTTCACGACATGCCCCCTCGGCGTGCGTCCACTGCCCCTCTACCGTCCGACGAGGACACCCCGTTCGGGGAGGTGCGCCGGTCACCGCGCTCGCCCCGGAGGTGGTGGGATCCCCACCACCCCCCGGCGACTTGACGGACTGCCGGCCCGGACCTGGCCGGATCACCGCAGATCGGGCACGGTCGGGACCCACGGCGCAGGCGCGAGCGGGCGGGAGGGGCGGCGTGCAGTTCGGGATCTTCTCCGTCGGCGAGCTCGCGCCCGACCCCCGGGCCGGCCGCATGCCCGGGGAGCATGAGCGCATCCGGGCCGTGACCGCCCTCGCCGTCCGCGCGGAGGAGGCGGGCCTCGACGTCTTCGCCATCGGCGAGCACCACAAGCCGCCCTACGTCTGCTCCTCCCCGGCCACGCTGCTCGCGTACGTGGCCGCCCGCACCCGGCGGCTGATCCTCTCCACCGCCACCACCCTGATCACCACCAACGACCCGGTGCGCGTCGCCGAGGAGTACGCACTGCTCCAGCACCTGGCCGGGGGCCGCCTCGACCTGATCGCCGGACGCGGTGACACCCCCGACGTCTACCCCTGGTTCGGCCAGGACCTCCGCGAGGCCCTCGCGCTCGCCCGTGAGAACTACGCCCTGCTGCACCGGCTCTGGCGCGAGACGGACGTCGACTGGCGGGGCCGCTCACGCGCCCGCCTGGACGGCTTCACCTCCACGCCCCGCCCGCTGGACGGCGTACCGCCCTTCGTGTGGCACGCCTCGGTGCGCTCCCCGGAGGCCGCCGAGCGGGCCGCGTACTACGGCGACGGCTTCTTCGCCGCCAACCTGCTGGAGCCCGTCGAGCACTACGCCCGCCTCGTCGAGCTCTACCGCACCCGCTACGCGGAGCACGGCCACGGCACCCCCGAGCAGGCCGTCGTCGGCCTCGGCGGGCAGCTGTTCGTCCGGGCCCGCTCGCAGGACGCGCTGAGCGGGTTCCGCCCGTACTTCGACCGCTCGCCGCTGTACGCGGGGCACTGGTCGCTGGAGGAGTGCGCCGTCCGGACCCCGCTGGCCGTGGGCAGCCCCGGCGAGGTCATCGAGAAGATCCTCGGCTTCCGGGAGGCCTACGGGCACTGCCAGCGCCAGCTCTTCGCCGTGGACCACGCCGGGATCCCGCTGGAGACGGCGCTGGAGCAGATCGACATCCTGGGCGAGCACATCGTCCCGGTGCTCCGCCGGGAACTCGCCGCGACCCGCCCGCCCACCGCCCCGGCGGGCCCCCGCCACCCGGCGGCGGACCGGCCCGCGCTGGACGCCCACCCCGCAGCGGCGGACCGGCGCCCGGCCCCCGCCGCCCGGACGGCCGCCGTCCACGCGGCCCCCGCCGTCCACGCGGCGCCCGCCGTCCACCCGGCCCCCGCCGCCCGGCCGCGTCGGACACACTGATCACATGTCGATTCACCAGAACCTGCTCGGGGGCCCCGCCCCCACCCACCTGCCCGACGAGCCCGCGCCCCGCGAGGCGCTCGCCGCCGGGACCGCCCCCGCCGAGGTGGCCGCCGCGCACCCGACCTCCTCCCTCGCCTGGGCGGCCCTCGCCGACGAGGCCTTCGCCGCCGGCCGGACCGTCGAGTCGTACGCGTACGCCCGTACGGGCTACCACCGCGGCCTGGACTCGCTGCGCCGCGCCGGCTGGAAGGGCCACGGCCCGGTGCCGTGGGAGCACGAGCCGAACCGCGGCTTCCTGCGCGCCCTGCACGCCCTGGCCCGGGCCGCCGGGGCCATCGGCGAGAAGGAGGAGTACGAGCGCTGCTCGACCTTCCTGCGCGACTCCTCGCCCACCGCGGCGGACACGCTCGCGTAACGGCCGGGCCGAGTGCCCTAGAGGCGCCCCGGATCTCCTGTTTATGATGCGATGCAGGGGACCGGGGCTCCACTCACCCAATCGGAAGGAGCGGACCGCTACCCGGAAGCACGTGTCGAGGAGACAGCGATGTCGCACGCCCTTGATGCCTCCGGAGCCGGTTCGGACACCCCGAACCTCGACTTCGACGGCACGACCCCGTACGAGGACTACGTCCAGGCGGACGTCCTCACCCACCTCCAGCACCTGCGCTCGGACGATCCGGGCGAGATGGTCTTCCTGGTCACGACCCAGGTCATGGAGCTGTGGTTCACCGTCATCGTCCACGAGTGGGAGACCGCCGCCCGCGCCCTGCGCGAGGACGACATCCCGGTCGCGACGGACGCGCTGAAACGATCCCTCAGGGAGCTGGAGGCGCTCAACCACTCCTGGCGCCCGCTGGCCCACCTGACCCCCGCGCAGTTCAACTCCTACCGCGGCGCCCTCGGCGAGGGTTCCGGTTTCCAGTCCGCGATGTACCGCCGGATGGAGTTCCTCCTCGGCGACAAGTCGGCGTCCATGCTGGTCCCGCACCGCGGCGCCCCGCGCGTCCACGCCGAGCTGGAGAAGGCCCTCCACGAGCCCGGCGTCTACGACGAGACCCTGCGCCTGCTCGCCCGCCGCGGCCTGCCCGTCCCGCAGTCGGTCCTCGACCGGGACCTCTCCCAGCGGTACGAGCCCTCCGCCGCCGTCGAGGCCGTGTGGACGGAGCTCTACGCCGACCCCACGGGCGCCCACGCCGACCTGCACCGCCTCGGCGAGGTCCTCACCGACGTGGCCGAACTGGTCTGGCGCTGGCGCAACGACCACCTGGTCGCCACCCGCCGCGCGATGGGCGCCAAGACCGGTACGGGCGGCTCCGCCGGAGTGGCCTGGCTGGAGAAGCGCGCCGCGAAGAACGTGTTCCCCGAGCTCTGGACGGCCCGCAGCCATGTCTGACGCCCTCTTCAACGACCTGCGGGACCGCGCCGCCCGGCTCGACGCCGAAGACCCCCTCGGCAAGCACCGCGAGCGCTTCACCCTCCCCGACGGCGTCGTCTACCTCGACGGCAACTCCCTCGGCGCCCTCCCGGCCGGGGTCCCCGCAGCCGTGGCCGACGTGGTCGGGCGCCAGTGGGGCGAGCTGCTCATCCGGTCCTGGGACGAGAGCGGCTGGTGGACCGCCCCCGAGCGCATAGGCGACCGGATCGCCCCGCTCGTCGGCGCCGCCCCCGGGCAGGTGACCGTCGGCGACTCCACCAGCGTCAACCTGTTCAAGGCCCTCGTCGGCGCCGCCCGGCTGGCCGCGCCCGGCCGCACCAGGCTGCTCGTCGACGCCACCACCTTCCCGACGGACGGCTACATCGCCGCCTCCGCCGCCCGGATGACCGGCCTGGAGCTCGTCCCCGTCGACCCGTCCGGGGCGGCGGCCGCGATGGACGGGAGCACGGCCGTCGTGCTCCTCAACCACGTGGACTACCGCACCGGCCGGCTCCACGACCTGCCCGCCCTCACCGCCGCCGCCCACGCCGCGGGCGCGCTGATCGTCTGGGACCTCTGCCACAGCGCCGGAGCCCTCCCCGTCGGCCTCGACGCGCACGCCGTGGACCTCGCGGTCGGCTGCACGTACAAGTACCTCAACGGGGGCCCCGGCTCCCCCGCGTACCTGTACGTGGCCGAGCGCCACCAGGGTGCCTTCGACTCCCCGCTCCCCGGCTGGAACAGCCACGCCGAACCCTTCGCGATGACCCCGGAGTACACGCCCGCCCAGGGCGCGGCCCGGGCGCGCGTCGGGACCCCGGACATCCTGTCCATGCTGGCGCTGGAGTCGGCCCTCGACGTCTGGGAGGGCGTGGACGTCGAGGCCGTCCGCGCCAAGTCCCTCGCCCTGACCGACTTCTTCCTCGACTGCGTGGCGGCGTACGTCCCGCCGGGCCTGGTCGAGGTGGTCACCCCGGAGGGCCACGCCGAGCGCGGCAGCCAGGTCTCCCTGCGCACGGCCGACGCCCGCGCGGTGATGACGGAGCTCATCTCCCGGGGCATCGTGGGCGACTTCCGCGCCCCCGACGTCCTGCGCTTCGGGTTCACCCCGCTCTACGTCGGTTTCGCCGACGCCGAGCGCGCGGCGCGCACGCTGGGTCACATTTTCGGGTGACGCGGTAGCGAAACGTCACACCACGAGGCGGGCGGGGCTACGGCTCCGCCCGCCTCCGTGCGGACTCGTCCCGGCGGCTAGGGGCACGCGGCAGCCTGATACGGTCCCGCTCTGCCGGATTCACCGGAACATCTGTCCCCGCTGTCACACGCGTTACCGAGAGGTCGAGCCGATGACGGACCCCGCAGTCGAACGGGACGCCGCCGAGGCCGCCTCGGCCTTCGCACACCCCCCGGTCGCACCGGACGCGAGCGCCGCGTACGGGGAACACCCGGACCAGGTCGTCGACTTCTACGCCCCGCGCGGGGACTCCTCCGGCCCGGTGCCGCTGGTCGTCGTCCTGCACGGGGGCGCCTGGCGCGCCCCGTACGACCGTCAGCACGTCACCCCCTTCGCGGACTTCCTGGCCCGGCTCGGTTTCGCCGTCGCCAACGTGGAGTACCGGCGCGGGAGTTCCCTGCCGCACCAGGGGGCCGAGGGGCCGGTGGCCGGCCGCTGGCCGGACACCTTCGACGACGTGGCCGCCGCCATGGACGCCCTGCCCGGCCTCGTCGCCTCCGCCCTGCCCGCCGCCGACCCGCGCCGGACGGTGGTCACGGGCCACTCGGCGGGCGGCCACCTGGCCCTGTGGGCGGCGGCGCGCCACGTCCTGCCGCCCGGCTCCCCGTGGCGGCTGCCCGCGCCGCCGAGGCTGCGCGGGGTCGTGGCGCTGGCCCCGATCGCGGACTTCGAGGTCGCGGAGGAGCTCGGCGTGTGCGGCGGCGCCTCCGCCCAGCTGCTGGGCGGCCCGGCCCACTGGGACGCCCGCCGCCCGTCGGCGGACCCCGCCTCGCTCCTCCCGACGGGGATCGCCACGACGGTCGTCCAGGGCCGCGAGGACATCGTGGTCCCGCCGGCCGTGGCGGAGTCCTACGCGGCCGCCGCGGCCAAGGCGGGGGAGATCGTCGGCCTGACCATGGTCGAGGGGGTGGGCCACTTCCCGCTGATCGACCCGGCGGCGGACGCCTGCGCGGTGGTGGCGGAGGAGATCTCCCAGCTGGCCTGGTAGCGGACCGGCCTCAGTCCCACTGCCGGGCGGCCAGCGACTCCACCGGCTGCGGCTTGCCGATGACGGCCAGGGCGATGAAGAAGCCGATCTGGCCGATCGCGATGGTCAGGGTGGCCAGCGCCTTCTCGTCGTAGTGCCGGGCGGCCTGTGCGTACAGCTCGTCCGTGACCCGTTCCGCGCCCGGGGCGGCCGGCTGGAGGACGGCCTCCACCAGGGCCAGGGCGGCCCGTTCGGCGGGGTCGAAGTACGGGGAGTCCTGCCAGGAGGCGACCGAGGTGATCCGCTCCTCGGTGACCCCGGCCTTCCGGAGGAAGCCGGTGTTCAGGACCGTCAGGTAGGTGTTGCCGACGATCTGCCCCGCCCGCAGGTGGACGAGGCTCATGGTGGCGCGCGGCACCGACCGGTTGCCGGTGGCGCGGAAGAGGGCGGCGCTGATGTCGGCCAGCTCCGGTACGTACGCGCCCGGGTCGGGCATGCGGGAGACCGGGGTGGTGGTCGGGGTGTCCGTCATGGCGGGTTCCTCCCGTGTGTCGGCCGCCGCCCTGCGCGACGGCCTTCACCGCACTGACCCGTGGGAGCGCGCCGATGTGACAGGACGCCGGGGAATCCTCAGCCGATCCCGTCCTCGTCCCCGTCCTCGTCCCCGTCCTCGTCCTTCTTCTCCGGCTGGGTGTGGAGGATCTCGCGGGCCTGTTCCGCCGCCCGCATGATGCTCTCGGAGACGAAGTCGACGAACCGCGCGATGTTCTCCAGGCGGGCGCCGGCCGGGGTGGCGGCGCCGAAGACGCCCACGCCCTGACGCGCGGTCTCGGCGAGGTGGGCGGTGCCCTGGGCGCTGGCGACCATCGACTGGTACCAGACGTCGTTGTCGGCGACGTACCGCTCGCGGCGGCGCTCGTCGCGTTCCCGGCGGACGAGCCCCTGGGTCTCCAGGAAGGCGATCGCCTTGGAGATGGACGCCGGGCTGACCTGGAGCCGCTGGACGAGTTCCGCCGCGCTGAGGCTGCCGGAGTCGCTGGTGTAGAGGCAGGTCATCACGCGGGCCATCATCTTGGGCGTGCCCGTCGCGATCAGGACCGTCGTGAAGGTCTCCTCGTACGCGGCCACCGCGTCCGCGTCGCGCCCGAAGGCCAGCGGCGGGGCCTCCGCCCCGCGCGGCGCCGCCTGCTTGCGGCGGTGGGCGCGGTGCTCGGTGGCGCGGTGGGCCAGGTCGGCGCGGTAGGCGGTGGGGCCGCCGTTGCGCATGACCTCGCGGGTCACGGTCGAGGTCGGACGGTCGAGCCGTCGGGCGATCTCGGCGTAGGCGAGTCCGTCGGCCAGCCCGAGGGCGATCTGCTGGCGTTCGGGCTGGGTGAGTCTG
Source organism: Streptomyces sp. NPDC089915 (assembly GCF_040684675.1). Classification (NCBI taxonomy): domain Bacteria; kingdom Bacillati; phylum Actinomycetota; class Actinomycetes; order Kitasatosporales; family Streptomycetaceae; genus Streptomyces; species Streptomyces sp. NPDC089915. Next base: position 19,666 of record NZ_JBFBGN010000003.1, read on the forward strand.
CCTCCGGGCATTGCGGCCTCCTTGGTGGTCCGTAGCGGGGCCAGCATAGCGTTCAGTTCCAGTTCATTGCAATGAACGCCGAGGTTTCGTTGCGTTAGATTTGAAGCCGATGCAACGATTTAAAGGCTCTGAGCTGCGAAGATACAGTTCCTGCGCAACGAGTCTGTTGCCAGTCTCGCGAACGCAACTTAGCGTTTCTCCTGTCAGAAACGACTCGGAGCCCAGGAGACCACGATGCAGAAGTTCGCCGCCACCGCCGCCGTCTCGACCGTTCTCGACATCCCGGCCGGACGCATCCGGCTGATCGCCGCCGACCGCTCCGACGCCACCGTCGAGGTCCGCCCCGTGGACGCCTCCCGGAGCCGCGACGTGAAGGCCGCGGAGGAGACCACGGTCGAGTTCCGCGACGGGGTCCTGCGGATCGCCGCCGCGCCCGCCAGGAGCCAGGTCCTCGGCAGCTCCGGCTCCGTCGACGTCACCGTCGCGCTGCCCGCCGGCTCGCACGTCACGGCGATCGTGGCCGCCGCCGAGTTCCAGGGCGCCGGGCGGCTGGGCGACGTGGTCTTCGAGGGCGCGCAGGCCCGGGTCGAGCTGGAGGAGGCCGCCTCCGCCCGGCTGACCCTCCAGGCCGGCGACATCAGCCTCGGCCGCCTGGACGGCCCTGCGCAGATCGACACGCAGAAGGGCGACATCACCATCGCCGAGGCCGTCCGGGGCGCGCTCACCCTGACCACGCAGTACGGCGCCATCTCCGTCTCCACCGCCCCGGGGGTCTCCGCCACCCTCGACGCGGGCACCGGTTACGGCCGGATCCACAACGCGCTGAACAACACCGACGGCTCCGCGGCCGCCCTGACCATCCGGGCGACCACCTCCTACGGCGACATCACCGCCCGCAGCAACTGACGGCCCCGCACCGCCCGCCCCACCCGTATCGCCCGCACTGCCCGCCCCGCCCGCACCGCCCGTACGACGGGTCCACCCCATTCAAGGGAGCACACCACCATGTCCGACAACCACCGCCCCGAGCTCCAGCAGGCCATCCGGGACCTCGTCGACTCCGGCTGGGCCGGGGTGCAGCTGCGGGTGAACGACCCGCGCGGCGAGTGGGTCGGCAGCGCCGGGCTCGCCGCGCCGGGCGGCAGCGCCGAGCCGCCGGTCGACGGTCACTTCCGGATCGGCAGCAACACCAAGACCTTCACCGCGACCCTCGTCCTCCTCCTGGTCGCCGACGGCCTGCTCGAACTCGACGGCCCCGTCGCCGACCACCTCCCCGAGTACGGGCTGGACCGGCGGATCACCCTGCGGATGGTGCTCCAGCACACCAGCGGGCTGTTCAACTTCACCGGCGAGTACTACGAGGACGGGACGACCGCCCCCGGGATCGCCTGGGAGGGCCAGGAGTGGGTGGACAACCTGTTCCGCACCTACCGCCCCGAGGAACTGGTCCGGCTGGCCCTGTCCAAGCCCGCGCGGTTCGAGCCGGGCGCGGACTGGAGCTACTCCAACACCAACTACGTACTGGCCCGCCTGCTGGTCGAGAAGGTCACCGGCCGCCCGTTCGCCGAGGAGATGGGGCGCAGGATCCTCACCCCTCTGGGCCTGACGGGCACCGTGGTGCCGGAGGACTCGCCGGAGATCCCCGAGCCGCACGCCCGTGCCACGTACGCCTACCAGGACGCGGAGGAGTGGAAGACGCTCGACATCACCCGCTCGAACCCCTCCTGGATCTCCGCCGCCGGCGACATGATCTCGACCACCCGCGACCTGCACGTCTTCCTCTCCGCCCTGATGGGCGGCCGGATCCTGCCCGCCGCGCTGCTGGACGAGATGCGCACCCCGCACCCCAAGCTGGGCTACGGCCTCGGACTGTTCGTGCAGGAGACGGAGGACGGCCGCACCGTCTACACCCACAACGGCGGCATGTGGGGCTGGGGGGCGCTGATGTTCAGCTCGCCCGACGGCACCACGACCTTCACCGCCTCGCTGACCTGCGGTGAGGCCCGGCTGGACATGATGCAGGTGGGGGCGCTGTTCGGGGAGGCCCAGAAGCGGCTCGTCGCCGAGGTGTTCTGAGACGACGCGGGGACGACGGGAACGCGGGAACGCGGGGACGACGGGAACGACGGAGGGGCCGGGCACGCGTCGCGTGCCCGGCCCCTCCGTCTTCGTCCGGCTTAGAGGAACGAGTTGATCTCGATCGTCTCGGTGCGGCCGGGGCCGACGCCGATGGCGGAGATCGGGGCGCCCGACATCTCCTCCAGGGCCTTCACGTAGTTCTGCGCGTTCTTCGGCAGCTCTGCGAAGGTCTTGGCCTTGGTGATGTCCTCGGACCAGCCCGGGAGGGTTTCGTAGATCGGCTTCGCGTGGTGGAAGTCGGTCTGCGAGTAGGGCAGCTCCTCGACGCGCTTGCCGTCGATCTCGTACGCGACGCAGACCGGGATCTCCTCCCAGCCGGTCAGCACGTCGAGCTTGGTGAGGAAGAAGTCCGTCAGGCCGTTCACGCGGGTCGCGTAGCGGGCGATCGGGGCGTCGAACCAGCCGCAGCGGCGGTCACGGCCGGTGGTCACACCGCGCTCGCCGCCGATGCGGCGCAGCGCCTCGCCGTCCTCGTCGAACAGCTCGGTCGGGAACGGACCGGCGCCGACGCGCGTGGTGTAGGCCTTGAGGATGCCGATGACGCGGCTGATCTTCGTCGGGCCCACGCCGGTGCCGGTGCAGGCGCCGCCGGCGGTCGGGTTCGAGGAGGTGACGAAGGGGTACGTGCCGTGGTCGACGTCGAGCAGGGTGCCCTGGCCGCCCTCGAAGAGCACGACCTTGTCCTCGTCCAGCGCGTTGTTGAGGATCAGGGTGGTGTCGGCGACGTAGCCCTTGATCTGGTCCGCGTACTGGAGCATCTCCTCGACGATCGCGGAGGCCTCGATCGCGCGGCGGTTGTACAGCTTGGCGAGCAGCTGGTTCTTGCCCTCCAGCGCCGCCTCGACCTTCTGGGTGAGGATCGACTCGTCGTACAGGTCCTGGACCCGGATGCCGACGCGGTTGATCTTGTCCGCGTAGGTCGGGCCGATGCCGCGGCCGGTCGTACCGATCTTGCGCTTGCCGAGGAAGCGCTCGCCGACCTTGTCGAGGGTGACGTTGTACGGCGTGATGAGGTGCGCGTTGCCGCTGATGAGCAGCTTGGAGGTGTCGATGCCGCGCTCGTTCAGGCCGCGCAGCTCGGAGAGCAGGACGGCCGGGTCGACGACGACACCGTTGCCGATGACCGGCGTGCATCCGGGGGAGAGGATGCCGGAGGGGAGGAGGTGCAGCGCGTACTTCTGGTCGCCTACGACGACCGTGTGGCCGGCATTGTTGCCGCCCTGGTAGCGCACCACATAGTCAACGGAACCACCGAGCAGGTCGGTGGCCTTTCCCTTGCCCTCGTCACCCCACTGAGCTCCGAGCAGCACAAGAGCGGGCACAGGCGTACACCTCTTCCGGATGGGGCATGTCCAAGGTCAGGGGGCGTACGACGATGTACACCGCAGGCTGAGCCGTCGGACCGGTGCCCCGGAATAGACGAAGGCCCTGGCGCAATAGCGCAAGGGCCTCTTGCACAAAGATGCTACCCGAGGAAGGACCGAGGTGTCGGCTCCAGAGCCCACCATGAGCCATGCGGGCGCGCCGGTAGGCGGTCTGCTGGTGCTCGTCGACCCGGTCGCCCGCCGTCTTGACGGCGAGTCCGTGCGAATCGCGAAGGATGTGTTGTCAGCGGGGGCGGCGGCGAAAATCTGCCTCCCGGATTCGCAGGAGGAATTTGCGCGGGCCCTCGCCCGCCGGGGTCATCGGCGGCCGGTGGTGGTGGGCGACGACGGCGCGCTGGTGCGGGCCGTGGGGCTGCTGCACGGGGAGCCGGGGCCGGGGGACGGCGCGCTGTCCCTGGTGCCGGTGGGGCCCGCGGGGTCGTTGTCGCTGGCGCGGTCGCTGGGGGTGCCGCTGTCGGCGGTGTTCGCGGCGCGGGCAGCGCTGGACGGGGTGACCCGGCCTCGGGACCTGCTGGTGGACGAGTGCGGCCAGGTGGTGCTGGGCGGGCTGCGGATCGCCGCGCCGCCGGCCCCGGCCGTCCGGCGCGCCGGGGGGTACCGGTCGCTGCTGCGGACCCTGCTGCCGGCCCCGGCGGGGGCGCGGGGCGCGGTGCGGCCGGTGCAGTCGCTGCGGGTGGAGGTGGACGGGGTGGTGCTGGTGGACGAGGGCCGCCCGGTGGAGGACGTGGCGGTGCGGACGTGGGAGGACGGCGGCCCGGCGCGGGTGGTCGTCCGGTTCCCGGGCGGGGCGCCGCTGGCGGGGGCGGGGGAGGCGGTGACGGTGTCCGTCACCGGCCCCGGCTCGGCGTTCCGCTACCGCGCGGACCACGCCCCGCCGGGCCCCCCGGTCCGCCGCCGCACCTGGACCCGCCGCCCGGGGGCGTGGTCCCTGACGCTGCCACGGGGCTGACGCCGGGCGCCCCGGGGGCGGGAGCCCCCGGGGGCGCGGCGCGGGCCGGGCGGGATCCGGCGGAGGCGGCCTAGACGTCCTCGTAGGCGTCCTCGCCGGGCAGGCCGAGGGTGGCGCGGTGGTCGCGCCAGCGGTCCATCAGGCCGTGCATCTCGCGCTGGAGGAACTCGAAGAACGCCGCCGTCTCCGCCACCCGCGCCCCCGCCGGCGTGTCCCTGCCGAGGCCGGCCGCGCCCTCGCGGAGGGTCTGCTCGAAGCGGGTGAGGGCCTGGTCCCGGCGGGTGAAGGTCTGGTACCAGAGCTCGTTGTGGAGCACGTAGCGGTCCCGGCGGGAGCCCGGTTCGCGCTCCCGGCTGACCATGTCGACCTGGGCCAGGTAGGCGACGGCGCCCGATACCGCCGCCGGGCTGATCCGCAGGGCCGCGCCGAGCTCCGCCGAGGTCATCGCGCCGCCGTCGCTGGCGAGCAGGCAGGCGAAGACCCGGGCGGCCATGCGCTGCATGCCCGCCTCGGTGAGCTGCGCGGCGAACCGCTCCACGAAGCGGGAGACCGCTTCCCCGTCGCGGGTTCCTTCCCCGTCGCGGGTTCCGTCGTCGTCCATCGTCACGTCCGTCACGCCCAGAATTTTACGTGATTCGCTATCTTCACAACTTTGTGAAATGAGCGTACGTTCGGAGCCATGACGAAGGCCATCAGCGTCGCCGGGCTCCACAAGGCGTTCGGCCGCACCCGTGCGCTGGACGGGCTCGACCTGGACGTCGCGACCGGCGAGGTCCACGGATTCCTCGGCCCCAACGGCGCCGGGAAGTCCACCACCCTGCGGATCCTGCTCGGCCTGCTGCGCGCCGACGCCGGGACCGCCAACCTGCTCGGCGGCGACCCGTGGGCCGACTCCGTCGCCCTCCACCGCCGCGTCGCCTACGTCCCCGGCGACGTCACCCTCTGGCGGGACCTCACTGGCGGCGAGGTCATCGACCTCTACGGGCGTCTGCGCGGCGGCCTCGACCGGGCCCGGCGCGCCGAACTGGTCGCGCGCTTCGAACTCGACCCCACCGGCAGGGGCCGCACCTACTCCAAGGGCAACCGCCAGAAGGTCGCCCTGGTCGCCGCCTTCGCCTCCGACGCGGAACTCCTCGTCCTCGACGAGCCCACCTCCGGGCTCGACCCGCTGATGGAGGAGGTCTTCCGGGGCTGCGTCACCGAGGCCCGCGACGCCGGCCGCACCGTCCTGCTCAGCTCGCACCTGCTCAGCGAGGTCGAGGCCCTCTGCGACCGGGTCAGCATCGTCCGCGCCGGCCGCACCGTGGAGAGCGGCACCCTCGCCGCCCTGCGCCACCTCACCCGTACCTCGATCACCGCCGAGCTCGCCGGGCCGCCGAACGGCATCGCCCACCTGCCCGGCGTCCACGACGTCGAGGTGCGCGGGCGGCGGATCAGCCTCCAGGCCGACACCGACGGGCTGGACGCCGTCCTGCGCGCCCTCACCGCCTCGGGCGTGCGCTCGCTGACCGCGACCCCGCCCACGCTGGAGGAGCTCTTCCTGCGCCACTACGCCCCGGAGGGCCGGCCGGGCGGGGTGAGCGGACGGTGAACGGCCCGCTGACCGGTACGGGGACGCTGCTGCGGCTGGCGCTGCGCCGCGACCGGGTGACGGCGCCGGTCTGGGTGCTGGCGGCCGGGCTGCTGGTGGTGAGCATGCCCCGCTCGCTCGGCGCCGTGTACGCGACCGGGGCCGAACGGGCCTCCGTCGCCGCATCGATGAACGCCAACGGGTCCATGCGGGCCCTGTACGGGCCGGTGTTCGGCGAGTCCCTCGGGGCCCTCACCGCCTGGCGGGCCGGGGTCTTCGGGGCGGTGCTGGCCGCCGTGATGAGCCTGGTGATCGTCGTACGGCACACCCGCGAGGAGGAGGAGACGGGCCGTCACGAGCTGCTCTGCTCCGGGGTGGTGGGCCGCCGGGCCCCGCTGACGGCCGCGCTGCTGGCCGCGCTCGCCGCCGACGCGGCCGTGGCCCTGCTGATCGCGGGCGGGCTCGCGGGGCGGGGTGCGGCCGGGGCCCTCGCGCTCGGGCTGGGCATCGCCGGGACCGGGCTGCTGTTCGCGGCCGTGGCGGCCGTCGCCGCCCAGCTGACCGGCAGCGCCCGGGCCGCGAAGGGGACGGCGGCCGCCGCGCTGGGGGCCGCGTTCCTGCTGAGGGCGGCGGGCGACTCCGCCTCCCCGGGCGGCGGGTCGGCCCTGACCTGGAGCTCGCCGCTGGGATGGCTGGAGAACGTACGGGCCTTCGCGGGCGAACGCTGGTGGGTGCTCGGGCTGTTCGCGGCCGGGGCGGTGGCGCTGACGGCCGCCGCCTACGCGCTCGCGGGCCGCCGCGACCTGGGCACGGGCCTGCTGCCCGCCCGGCCGGGGCCGGCCGAGGGGCGCCTCGGTTCGGCGGGGGCGCTGGCCCGGCGGCTCCAGCGGGGCGCCGTACTCGGCTGGAGCGCGGGCTTCCTGACGGCCGGGCTGGTGTTCGGGGGCATGGCGGACGGGGTCGCCGAGGTGGTCGGGGGCAATGAGCGCACCCGGGAGATCATCGAGCGGATGGGCGGGCGGAGCGGGCTCACCGACGCCTTCCTCGCCGCGATGGCGGGGCTGCTGGGCATGGCCGCCGCGCTGTTCGCCGTCTCCTGCGTCCTGCGGCTGCACGGCGAGGAGGTCGGGCAGCGCGCCGAACCGCTGCTCGCGCATCCCGTCGGCCGGCTGCGCTGGGCCGGCGGCCACCTGGCCGTCGCCTTCGCGGGCCCGGCCCTGATCCTGCTGGCGGCCGGGCTCGGCCTGGGCCTCGGGCACGGCGGCGACACGGCCGCCACGGTGGGCGCCTGCCTGACGCAGCTCCCGGCGGTGTGGGTCTTCGGCGGGCTGGCCGCCCTGCTGTACGGGGCGGTCCCGCGGTACGCGCCCGCCGCGTGGGCGGTGGCCGGGGCCGCGCTGGCCCTGGGCTGGCTGGGGCCCGCCCTGGACCTGCCCCGGCCGGTGCTGGACCTCTCGCCCTTCGCCCACCTGCCGAGGCTCCCCGGCCCCGGCGGCTGGGACCCGGCGGCGCTCCTGGCCCTCACCGCCCTGGCGGCGGCCCTGACGGCGGCCGGGCTGGCGGCCCTGCGCCGCCGCGACCTGACGGCGTAGGCCCGTCAGAACTCGACCAGCAGCTCCCGCAGCCCCCGGATGACGTAGCCGTCCTGCCACCGCGGCTCCCGTACGAGCCGCATCGGCGGGACCTTCTCGTCCAGCAGGGCCCCGAAGGAGGAGGCCAGCTCCAGGCGGGCCAGCGGGGCGCCCAGGCAGTAGTGGATGCCGGCGCCGAAGGCCAGGTGCGGGTTGTCGGCCCGGCCGAGGTCCAGGACGTCCGGGTCGGCGAACCGCGCGGGATCCCGGTTCGCGGACCCGAAGAGCAGGGCGATCTCGGCGCCGCGCGGGATGACGGTGTCCCCGATCGCGATGTCGTCGAGCACCCACCGCTCGAACATCTGGAGGGGTGTGTCGTAGCGCATGAGTTCATCCACAGCTGTGGACAACTTTTCCGGACCGGGGGATCCGGGGAGCGCGCGCAGCCCGGCGAGCTGCCCGGGATTGCGGAAGAGGGCCCACCAGCCGTTGACGGTGGTGTTCACCGTCGCCTCGTGTCCGGCGTTCAGCAGGAGGACGCAGGTGGAGATCATCTCCTGCTCACTGAGCCGGCCCCCCTCATCGTGGGCGGCGATCAGCGCGGAGATCAAATCCGTGCCGGGCCGCCGGCGCCGCTCGGCGATCAGCTCCCGCAGATAGGCGCTGAACTCCACGCTGGCCGTCACCGCCCGGCGCGCGGTCTCCGCGTCCGGCCGCAGCTCGAACATCCCGCAGATGTCCGACGACCAGGGCCTGAGCAGCCCCCGGTCCGCCTCCGGGATCCCCAGCAGCTCCGCGATCACCGCGACGGGCAGCGGCTCCGCGACGGCCGTGAGCAGATCCCCGCCGCCCTCGGCCAGCAGCCCCGCCACCAGCTCCCGCGCCAGCCGCTCCACGGCGGGCGCGAGCCGCTCCACCGTGCGCGGGGTGAAGGCCTTCGACACCAGCCGCCGCACCCGCCCGTGCGCGGGATCCTCCAGATCCAGCAGCCCGTTGCCGTTGAGCACGTGGAAGGGCTCGTGCTCCGGCGGCGGCGCCTCGCGCCCGAACTCCTCGTGGCTGAAACGGTGCAGGTACGTCCGCCCCAGCCGCCGGTCCCGCAGCAGCGCGCTGACGTCGGCGTGGTGCGACACCAGCCACTGCCCCGTCGCCCGCGACCACTCGGCCCGCCCCCGCTCCCGCAACTCCCGGTAGGCCGGGTACGGATCGGCGACGAAGGCGGCGTCCCAAGGATCAAAACCCATCCCGGCAGCCTAAGCCGGTGTCACCAGCCGTGTCTCGTAGGCGTACACCGCGGCCTGCGTACGGTCCCGCAGCCCCAGCTTCACCAGGATGCGGCTCACATGCGTCTTGATCGTGGACTCCGCGACCAGCAGCCGGTCGGCTATCTCCGCATTGGACAGCCCCTGGGCGATCAGCACCAGCACCTCCGTCTCCCGCTCCGTCAACTCCCCCACCCCCGCGGGGTCCGCGGTCCGCGGTACGTCCGACAGCTTCGAGAACTCCACGATCAGCCGCTTCGTCACCGAAGGGGCCAGCAGCGCCTCCCCGGCCGCCACCACCCGCACCCCCTCCGCCAGCTGCCGCGCGGACGCGTCCTTCAGCAGGAATCCCGACGCCCCCGCCCGCAGCGCCTGGTACACGTACTCGTCGAGGTCGAAGGTCGTCAGGACCAGCACCTTCGCCTCCGAGTCGGCCGCCACGATGTGCCGCGTCGCCTCCAGCCCGTTCATCTCCGGCATCCGGATGTCCATCAGCACCACGTCCGGCCGCAGCGCCGCCACCTGCGCGATGGCCTGCCGGCCGTCGACCGCCTCGCCGACGACCTCGATGCCCTCCATCGCGTTCAGCAGGACGGAGAATCCCTCGCGGACCATCATCTGGTCGTCGACGATCAGCACCCTGATCGTCATGCCGGATCCTCCTCGGCCCGCGGCCGGCCGTGCACCGGTATGAACACGGCCACCTCGTACCCGCCCGTGGAACTCTTCCCGGCCGTCATCTCCCCCTCCAGCATCGCCACCCGCTCCCGCATCCCCGTGATCCCGTGCCCGGCCCCCGGCGAGGGGCGGACGTCCCCGACCGCGGGCCCGTTGACCACGCGTATCCCCAGACCGCCCAGCACGTACGAGATCTCCACCTCGGCCACCGCCCCCGGGGCGTGCCGCAGGCTGTTGCTCAGCGCCTCCTGCACGATCCGGTACGCCGACAGTTCCACGCCCTGCGGCAGTTCGCGCACCGCGCCCGTGACCGTCTTCTCCACGCTCAGCCCGGTCTCCCGCACATTGGCCAGCAGCCCGTCCAGGGAGGCCAGCGTCGGCTGCGGGGCCTCGGGGGCCTCGTAGTCCGCGGACCGGACCACGCCCAGCACCCGCCGCAGCTCCGTCAGCGCCGCCACCGCGTTCTCCCGGATCGTGCCGAAGGCCGCCTCCAGCTCCGGCGGCGGGTTCTTCACCCGGTACGGGGCCGCCTCCGCCTGGATCGCCACCACCGACATGTGGTGGGCGACCACGTCGTGCAGCTCGCGCGCGATGGTCGTCCGCTCCTCCAGCAGCGTCCGCCGGTCCCGCTCGACCGCCGTCACCTCCTGCTGCGCCGTGACCTCCTGCCGGGCCTCCCGCCGCGTGTTGCGGACGGTGACGGCCAGCAGGGCCATCGCCGAGGTGACCGCCATCGGCGCCGGCTGGACCGAGTGCGCGGAGCCGACGAGGATCGGCAGGGCCGTCCCGAACACCAGCGTGGCGACCCACATCCACCCGGCCACCCGGGGCCGGCTCCGCATCGCCACGAAGGTCATGACGGCGAGATGCGCGACGAAGGTGGCCGGCGACCACGGCCAGACCATGATCCTGTCCTGGAGCACCGACAGCACGGCCGTGACGGCCAGGGACGCCCAGAACGCCCCCACGGGCCGCACCAGGACCATCAGCACCGGCGCCGCCGCCAGCACGCCGATCACCAGGGCCTGGACCGGCGGCATCCCGTTGAAGTTGTTCATGTTCCCCAGCAGGAACACGAAGAACGCCGCCGCCGCCACGGCCGCGTGCGGCAGGTAGGCCGCCTTCGGACGTATCCGCCGGGGCAGCAGCCGGGGCAGCCGCCCGTCCGTCCGCATCGGGGCGAGCGGCCGGTAGGCGAAGGGGTCGGTGAGCAGGTCGTCGCGCAGGCTCTGGATCAAGCCCGAGGCCAGACGCAGTTCGGGAGGCCGGGGGGTCGCCCCGGTGGTCGTCTCGGTCATGGTCAAACCGTAGGCCGGGCCGGGCCTCGTCCGCGTCGCCGCTGAAGGGGATTTCCGGGGGTCCCCCTCAGGTACTACGCGGGCCCGTCAGTAGCCCGTCGGACGGATGAGACCCGTCTCGTACGCGAACACCGCCGCCTGCGTGCGGTCGCGCAGGCCCAGCTTCACCAGGATCCGGCCCACATGCGTCTTCACCGTCTGCTCGGCCAGCACCAGGTGCTCCGCGATCTCCGCGTTGGACAGACCCTGGGCGATCAGCGACAGCACCTCCGTCTCCCGCTCCGTCAGGTCCTGGATCCGCGCCCTGGACGGGGCGCGCGGGGCGCCCAGCCGCGAGAACTCGGTGATCAGCCGCTTGGTGATGTTCGGCGACAGCAGGGCCTCGCCGGCGGCCACCACCCGCACCGCCTCGGCCAGCTGATCGGCCGAGGCGTCCTTGAGGAGGAACCCGGACGCACCGGCGCGCAGCGCCTCGTACACGTACTCGTCCAGGTCGAAGGTGGTCAGCACCAGGACCTTCACGGCGCAGTCCGGGACGGCCGTGATGACCGAGGTGGCCTCGATCCCGCCCATCCCCGGCATGCGGATGTCCATGAGGACCACGTCCGGACCGAGTTCGGCGGCCTTCGCCACGGCGTCGGCGCCGTCGACGGCCTGGCCCACCACCTCGATGTCGGGCTGGGCGTTGAGGAGGACGGTGAAGCCCTGCCGGACCATCATCTGGTCGTCGGCGATCATCACCCTGATCGGAGTGCTCATACGTCCTTCTTCGTCTCGTGGGAGGACCGGCCGGGCGGGTCCATGGGGAGGACGGCGCTCACCTCGTACCCGCCGTCGGGGCGGGGGCCGGCGGCCAGTTCGCCCCCCAGCATGCCCGCCCGCTCGCGCATCCCGAGCAGCCCGTGTCCGGCGCCCGGCGAGGGCGGGGCCGGCCTGGTCGGGGCCGAGTTCGCCACACACAGGTGCAGTTCGCGCGGCCCGTACGCGATCCCCACCTCCACCCGGGAACCGGGGGCGTGGCGCAGGCAGTTGCTCAGCGCCTCCTGCACGATCCGGTACGCGGTCAGCTCGACGCCCGGGGTCAGCGGCCGCCGTATGCCCGCGACCTCGGTGGTGACGGCCAGCCCGGCGCCGCGCACGTTGTCCACCAGCCCGTCCAGTTCGGCGAGGGTGGGCTGGGGGTGGTGCGGGCCGGAGCCCTCGCCGGGCTGCTCGGACCGCAGCACGCCCAGCACCCGGCGCAGCTCCGTCAGGGCCTCCAGGGCGTTCTCCCGGATGCCCGCCAGGTTCTCCTTCAGCTCCTCCGACGGGTTCTCCACGAGGTACGGAGCGACCTGCGCCTGGATGGAGATCACCGACATGTGGTGGGCGACCACGTCGTGCAGCTCGCGGGCGATGCGGCTGCGCTCCTCCAGCAGGGTCCGCCGGGCCCGCTCCTCCTCCGTCAGGCTCTCCTGCGCGACGAGCTGGCTGCGGGCCAGCCGCGTCGCCCGCAGGGCGTACCCGAGGAGCCCGGCGAAACCGAACACGAGGAGCGCGCTGATCGCACTGCTCCGGCCGTGCTCCGGCATGAAGAGCATCTCGGCCACGCCCGTGCACGCGACGGAGACGCCGATGACCGCCGCCGTGACCTTCGGAGGCACGCGCAGGGCCACGAGCAGCACCAGCGGCGCGAAGGCGAACGGGCCGATCGGCGTCCAGGGCCAGGTCTGGCCCGGTCCCACCTCGCCGCGGATCGACCAGGCGATGAACCCGGCCGTCACCAGCCCGAGCCACCAGGCGGCGACCGGCCGGAACATCGCGGCCACGATGCAGAAGCCGGTGAAGAGCGACAGGACGACCATGCTCGGATCGTGCAGGTCGTAGTGGTCCTGGAGCTGGGCGGACATCATGAACCCGAAGAAGACCGCCAGGTACCCGACCAGGGCGTGCGGCAGCCGGGCCAGCCAGCGGGGCCGCTTCATCGGGGGCAGCGGGTCCGGCCCGAGGGTGAACAGCCGACGGACCACCCCGGGCAGGGCGGGGTCCTCCCGCTCGGGGGCCGGGACCGGGGCCTGGGACTCGCTCAGCGGATGCACACCGCCCAGCCTAGGCACGGGAGATCATCCGGGCCGGGGCCGGACCCCGTTCGCCGGAGGCCCGCCCGGATCCGGCGGCGGCGGTCCGGCCGGCGGTCCTGGCGGCGGTCCGGGGGCGGGGCTGCTCGTGGACGCGGAACGCGGCCCAGCAGACGGTCAGGACGGCCGCGAACACCGGCAGCCACAGCAGCCGGGCGGCTATCCACCCCGCCGAGGCGGGCACCGTGTGCAGCCCGGGCAGATCGGAGGAGACCAGCAGCCCGAGGGCGGTGACGGCCATCATCGAGGTCTGGTGCCACAGGAACACCGTCATCGCCGACAGGTTCAGCAGCGCCACCTTCGCCCAGGTCCGCGGCCGGCGCATCACCCGCGCCAGCGGCCCGCGCACCAGCAGGGCCAGCCCGCACTGGGCCAGACCGAAGGCGACGGCGGCCAGCGTCGGCGGGTTCAGGTTCGACACGGCCGCGCCGGGCACCCCCACCATGGACGCCGGGTACCCGCCCCAGACGACCAGCGCGACGACGGCGGCCGCCCCACCGCCCAGGAGGAGCAGGGCCGGACGACGCCCGGCGAACGCCCCCCGGGCCCAGGCGGCCCCCAGCGTGTAGGGGACGAGCCAGCCCGCGGCGACGTTGACCCAGCCGGCCCACTGCGGCCCGCCGAGGCCGAACCGCCACACGTCGACCGCCGCCACCACGGCCAGCGGCCACACCGGGCTGAGCCGGGCCACCAGCGGAGTCGCGGCGGTCAGCGCCGCGAACACCAGCAGGAACCAGAGCGGCGACCACACCAGCTTGAGCAGCGTCCGTACGGTCTCCCACTCGGCCCCGCCCAGCAGCAGCCCGGCGGCCACCACCGTCCACAGGGCGACGACCGCCGCCACCGGCCGGAACAGCCGGCCCAGCCGCTGCCCGACCCAGGCCCGGTACGAGAGCCCGCGGGCCCGCGCCGAGGCGTACCCCTGGGCCGCGACATGCCCGCCGACCAGGAAGAACACGGCCAGGGTCTGGAACACCCAGGACAGCGGGGCCAGCCAGGGCATGCGCACCAGCGGACTCGTGCCGTGCAGGGTGCCGTCGCCGGCGGTCAGGGCGGTGACCAGCCAGTGCCCGAGCACCACCCCGAGGATCGCGAAGGCCCGCAGGGCGTCCACGGACCGGTCCCGCTCCCGCGGGGTCGCCCGGTCGACGCGGTCGGCGAGCGCGGCCCAGCGCTTGCGCAGCTCAGGCACGGGGCACCTCCGTGCCGAGAACGATGCGGGCCAGGCTGTCGAGGGAGGCGGTGCCGGGCTTGAGGTAGTCGCTGTGCCCGGCGGTGCCCGCGGGGAAGATCCGGGCGCCGAAGGCGGGGTCCACCGGGTCGGTGCCGAACCCGACCCCGCCGAGCCGGACATGGGGCACGTCCCCGATCCAGTCCCCGCTGCCCCGGCCGGCCCATATCCGGGCGTGCGTCGGCAGTGCGGCGGCGGTGTCGGCCCCCGTCCCCGGGCTGCCGAAGAGCGCGACGTCCGTCACCTCGGGGCCGGTGGCCGTACGGGCGCAGGCCACCGAGCCGTAGGAGTGGCAGAGCAGCGATATCCGGGCCCCGTCCGGAGTGAGGCCCCGCAACCGGGAGAGGAAGGGGCCCAGTTCGGCGGCGGCCCGGTCGGCCCGGTCGGCGGTCAGCACGGTGGTGCTGACGGTGCCCGGGGTGTCGTACCCGAGCCAGGCGACCACCGCGGAACGCGGATGCTCCGCCACCAGCCGCCGCTGGAGGCTCAACGCCCCGTCGCGGAAGCGCCGGTAGGTGTCGAGGTTCGTGTCGGAGCCGGGCACCAGCACCGCGATCCGGTCGGCGGTGCCCAGTTCGCCGAACACCTCCACCGCCCGCCCCGTGCCCCGCCCGTCGAAGGTGAGGAACCGGGCGTCCCCCGCTCCCGCCGAGGCCATCTCCCGCAGCTTCGCGGCCCGCCCGCTCCGGCCCGCGTCCTCGGCCGTGCGGGCCGCCTCGGCCAGGTTGGCGAGGTTCGCGGCGTAACGCTCACGCGGTCCGGCGGAATCGGCGAGCACCGCCGGCGCGGGGGCCGGCACCCGGGGGGACGCGGCGGCGGACACGGGCACGATGACGGCCGCCGCGACGAACCCGGCCAGCACCGTGCGCAGGACCCGTCCCCGCCGCACGCTCCGGCCGCTCCCCCCGCCAGGCCCGCCGTCCCCGGCGGCGCCGTTCACGCCGACACCGTCCGTGACGTTGCCGTCCGTACCGGTGCCGTCCGTACCGTTGCCGTCCATACCGGTGCTGTTCATGGCGGTGCCCCCCGTGCCTCGCTCCCGATCGGGCACTCGCCCGCTCTGGTAACGAAGTTAGGAATCCGCACCCCTGGTCGGCATCACACCGGGGAGCGGGCTTCGCGGCTGGCTCTCAGGTATGACACGTCCTACCTGAGAGCCAGGACCGCTCGGTTAGGGTCCGGGAATGAGCGACCACGACTGGCGGCACGACCGCATCGGCAGCGCCCACCGGGGGCAGAACCCCACCGTCCTGCGCCGCCTCGACGCCGGATTCGCCGTGATCGGAGACCGCCAGTTCCTCCCGGGCTACTCGGTCCTGCTGACCGACGACCCCGCCGTGACCCGTCTCTCGGACCTTCCGCCGGCCCGCCGGAGCGCCTACCTCACCGACCTGGAGCGGCTCGCCGAGGCCGTCGAGCGTGCCTGCGCCCGCCTCGACCCGGCCTTCCGCCGCGTGAACATCGAGATCCTGGGCAACACCGACCCGTACCTCCACGCCCACATCTGGCCCCGCTACGACTGGGAGCCCGCCGACCTCGTGCGGATGCCGGTCTGGCGCTACTCCGACGAGGGGTACTGGCGCGGCGACGGGCACGCCCTGGCCCCCCGCCACGACGCGCTGCGCGCCGCCGTCACCGAGGAACTGGACCGCCTCGCCGGCTGAAGTGCCCCGACGCCTCGCCGGCCGACCGTCCCGACGCCCCCGGCTACGGCGCCCCCGGCTACGACGCCGACGTCGCCACCCGCACCCCGAACCCGATCAGGACCACCCCCGTCACCCGGTCCATCGCCCGGCGGACGCGCGGCCGGGCGAAGAAGCGCCGGGCGCGCGACAACACGTAGACGTACGTGCCCAGCCAGGCCAGCGTCAGCAGCACGTGGACCAGCACCAGCAGCGCCATCCCCGCCGCCGGGCGCAGGCCGGGCGGTGCGAGCGTGGGGAGCAGGCCCGTGTAGAACACGGCGATCTTCGGGTTGAGGGCGTTGTTGACCAGCCCGGTCCGCCAGGCGCCGCCCCGCTCACGCCGACCGCCGTCCACGGCGCTACCGCTACCGCCATCGCCACCACCGGCCCTGCCAAGGCCGCCGGCCCTGTCCCCGCCATCGGCCCCGGCCTCGCCCCCGTCCGCCGGGCCCCGCACCCCCGGCCGCCGCAGCGACTGCACGCCGAGGAAGCACAGGTAGGCGGCTCCCGCCAGCTTGACCGCCAGGTACACCTCCGCCGACGCGGCGAGGAGCGCCGCGAGACCGGCCACGGTGAGGGCGCCCCAGAGCAGCAGCCCGGCGGCGATCCCGCCGACGGTGCGCAGCCCGTCCGCCCGCCCCCGCGAGACGGCCTGCCGGGTCACGACGGCCATGTCCGGCCCGGGCACGAGGGTCAGCAGGGCCAGGACCCCGGTCGCCGCTGCGAGTTGCGTGAGCACGCGGCTCAGTCTGCCACCCGGTCCACCGCCAACGGCTCGACGTACCCCGCCCTCCAGCGGGGCGCGGGGTCCTGTCCAGGGCTGGTCCAGTACTCCCGGGCGGCGACGACCTCCCCGTCCCGCACCGTCCAGAGGGAGACGGCCCGGTACAGCACGTGGTCCTCTGGTATCTCCACCTCGGTGACGACGAGGTCCCCGTCGGCGAGGATGCGCAGCACCTCCACCCCGCCGACGGACCTCTCCTCCGCGTCCGGGCCCTCGTCGCTGAGCACGGCGATGAAGTTCGCCCTGCCCACGATGCGCTCGCCGCTGACGGGCCATTCGATGACCGCGTCCTCCGCGACGAGCCGCGCCACGCCGTGCCAGTCGCGTGCCTCGATCCGCTCCCACAGTCGTGCCACTACCTTCAACGGCTCCATGTGCCGCAGTGTGCGGTGGGCCGCTCGGAGGCAACAAGGTCTGCCTGCAGGCTTATTGACTTCGACACATTCGCCCGGGCGCCCGGACGCCGGCACACCTCAGGCGCCGCCGGACCCGACCCCGGCCCCGTCCGGCCCGTCGTCCGCCGCCGACGCCGGCGTCACCGGCGCCGCCAGCGTCGCCAGTGCGGCCGACAGCCGCTCCAGCACCGCCGCCGTCTCCGCGAAGGCCGCTTCGCCCAGGAGGTCCGCCAGCCGGGCCGCCAGCTCCGCGTGCCCCGGGTCGATGCGGGCGATCGCGGCTCGGCCCTCCTCGGTCGGGCGGAGCAGTTTCGCCCGCCGGTGCGCGGGGTTCGGTACGTACTCGGCCAGCCCCTTCGCGGCCAGCAGGTCCGCCACGCGCTGCACGCTCTGCCGGGTGATCCCCATCCGCCGGGCGATCCCCGCGACGGGCAGCGGCTCCGTCAGGACCGCGCCCAGCACCTGCCACCACGCGGCCGTCAGCCCGGCCGGCCGGGCCAGTTCCTCCGAGACGCCCAGGAACTGCCCGTTCAGCTGGAACACGCCCAGCGCGGTCCGGCTGAGCAGGTCCTGGTGCTCCCGCCGGGACAGGGGCCGCGCGGGGTCCCGCGGCAGCGGTTCAGGCATCGCCGGCTTCCGCCGCGGCCATCAGGACCGGGAACGCGGTGGCGTCGGAGTCGTGGAACAGCCGGTACCAGGCGTCCAGTACGTCCGGCTCGTACACCCCGAGCCGGGCGAAGACCTCCCGCGCGAACGCCACCGGCTCCGTCGGACCCGCCGTGATCAGGTCGCCCGCGGTGACCGCGTCGGCCTCCACGTACCCGGCCGCGCCCCCGTACCCCGGCTGCGCGGCGAGGTAGGCGGCGGCCGCGCTGGTGTGCGGGCGGTCGTCCAGCAGGCCCTCGCGGGCGAGGCCCGCCGTGGCCCCGCAGATGGCCGCCACCGGCACGCCGGCCGCCAGGAACGCGCGGGCCTTGGCCGCGAAGGGGGCCAGGTCCGCGCCGGTGTCCCACAGGCCGGCGCCCGTCAGGATCAGCAGCGAGGAGTCCTCGGGGCGCAGGTCGGCGAGGGAGAGGTCGGGCTGGACGCGGAGGCCGCCCATGGTGGTGACCGGGACGCCGGCGGCAGGGCCGACCGTGCGGATCCGGTAGCCGCGCTGGGTGAGGTGCGCCGTGGTGTGGCCGGTCTCCCAGTCGGCGTACGTGTCGTAGACCGCGAGGTGGACGGGCTTGGGGGCCGTGGTGCCGGGACTGCCGTTCATGGGACGCCTCCTGAGCGGACGACGGGGACAGCCGGGTACGGAACCACGCTCCCACTATGACAGCATGCTGTCAACCATCCTCCGGGCAGACAGACTGCCGAGGACCGCCCCCCACCCCCATACAGTCCGCCGATATCCCTTCCCACCTGCGCACTTCTAGCGTGGCGCCATGACCCCTCATGTCACCGGCGCGTCCGTCAAGGCCGCCGACCGCGCGCACGTCTTCCACTCGTGGTCCGCCCAGGCCCTGATCGACCCGCTGGCCGTCGCCGGGGCCGAGGGCTCGTACTTCTGGGACTACGACGGGAACCGCTTCCTCGACTTCTCCTCCCAGCTGGTCAACACCAACATCGGCCACCAGCACCCCAAGGTGGTCGCGGCGATCCAGGAGCAGGCCGCCCGGCTCTGCACCCTGGCGCCCGGTTTCGCCGTCGACGTCCGCTCCGAGGCCGCACGCCTCATCGCCGAGCGGACCCCCGGCGACCTCGACAAGATCTTCTTCACCAACGGCGGCGCCGAGGCCGTCGAGAACGCCGTCCGGATGGCCCGGCTGCACACCGGCCGCCAGAAGGTGCTCTCCGCCTACCGCTCGTACCACGGAGCCACCGCCGCCGCGATCAACCTGACCGGCGACCCGCGCCGCTGGCCCTCCGACACCGCCTCCGCCGGCGTCGTCCACTTCTGGGGCCCGTTCCTCTACCGCTCGCCCTTCCACGCGACCACCGAGCAGGAGGAGTGCGAGCGCGCCCTCGCCCACCTCGCCGACACGATCGCCTTCGAGGGACCGCAGTCCGTCGCCGCCGTCATCCTGGAGTCGGTGCCCGGCACCGCCGGCATCATGACCCCGCCGCCCGGCTACCTGGCCGGGGTCCGCGAGCTCTGCGACCGCTACGGCATCGTCTTCATCCTCGACGAGGTCATGTCCGGCTTCGGCCGCACCGGCAAGTGGTTCGCCGCCGAGCACTGGGACGTCACCCCGGACCTGATCACCTTCGCCAAGGGCGTGAACAGCGGTTACGTGCCGCTCGGCGGCGTCGCCATCTCCGGCGCCATCGCCGAGACCTTCGCCACCCGCCCCTACCCGGGCGGACTGACGTACTCCGGCCACCCCCTGGCCTGCGCCGCCGCCGTCGCGACGATCAACGCGATGGAGGAGGAGGACGTCGTCGGGAACGCCGCCCGCATCGGCGCCGACGTGATCGGCCCCGGGCTCGCCGAGATCGCCGAGCGCCACCCGTCGGTCGGCGAGGTCCGCGGGCTCGGCACCTTCTGGGCGCTGGAGCTCGTCCGCGACAAGGGGACGCGCGAGCCGCTCGTCCCGTACAACGCCGCCGGCGCCGACAACGCGCCCATGGCCGAGTTCGCGGCCGCCTGCAAGGCCTCAGGCCTGTGGCCGTTCGTGAACATGAACCGGACGCACGTCGTCCCCCCGTGCACCGTCACGGAAGCCGAGGCCAAGGAGGGTCTGGCCCTCCTCGACGAGGCCCTGACGGTCGCCGACCGGCACACCACGGGGAGCTGATCGTCCGCATATCGGCTGGTATCTCCGTATAGCGGAGGCGAACCGATCGGTTTCGGCCGCGCTGCCTGGCCTAAGGTGTCCGAAGTTCTACCGAGGAGACGGACCCCTATGTCAGGCAGCGGCGGAGGTGTCACCCGCAATACCCTGCGACAGCAGATCGCGGACGCGCTGCGTGACGAGGTGCTCGCGGGCAGGCTGCCCCCGGGCACCGAGTTCACCGTCAAGCAGATCGCCGAGCAGTACGAGGTCTCCGCGACCCCCGTGCGCGAGGCGCTGGTCGACCTCTCCGCGCAGGGCCTGCTGGAATCGGTGCAGCACCGGGGCTTCCGGGTCCGCGTCTACACGGTCGACGACTTCCGGGGCATGATCGAGGCCCGGATGCTGATACTCGACGGGATCTTCCGCCGGCTCGTCGAATGCGGGACCGCGCCCGGCTCGGCCGAGCTGCTGGTGTCCGTGCGCCGCCGCGCCGAGGAGGCGCGGCGGGCCGCGCACAGCGGTTCGCTCGAAGTGCTGATCGGCTACGACCTCAGGTTCTGGCGGGAGCTCAGCGGGCTGGTCGGCAACACCTACATCACCGAGTTCCTGCACCGGATCCGCGTGCAGTGCTGGGTCTTCTCCGTCCCCCACCTCCAGCGGGTCCCGGAGCCCGCCACCGCGCTGTGGGACAAGCACGGCGAGCTGGTCGACGCCGTGACGCTGGCCGACGCCGAGGCCGTCCGCCGCATCGTCCGCGGGTACAACCAGCACGGCCTGGACTGGGCCGCGACCCTCTGAGGGACCCCGCCCACGGGTCCTCCCCCTGGCCCGCCCACGGGTCCTCCACCGGCTCCTCCCACCGGCTCCTCCCGCAGGGTCCTCGCGCCGGGTTCTGCGCACCCCTTCGCGGAGCGTGTCCGGCGCATTACGCTGGCCGGATCGGCGGCAACGACTGATCGGAGCCCGCGTGGCCTGTGACCTGTGGCTGGTCCCCCTTGTCGACGTGCTGTGCCACAGCCCCGACAACCCCTTCGCGGAGGAGATCGCCGCGTACGACAAGGCGCTGGGCGAGGCGGGTCTGCCGTCCGTGCCCGTGTTCGCCTACATGCCGGGCCTGAGCGGGGACGTGGCCCCGGTGGCCGGTTTCGACTACGACGCCCTGCACTTCCTGCGGCGGGCGTACCTGCTCCAGATCTGCGGTCTGCCGGTGACGCCGGTGGACGAGCTGGGCGGGGACTACGAGCAGCTGCTGGAGATGTTCGAGGCCACGGCCCAGCAGTCGCACCTGGTGTGGCACTACGACCACGCCGGGGCCTACGTCCCGGTGGACTTCCCCGCGCCGCTGGCCAACGAGGAGCTGCTGGCCGGGGGCGGGCCGCTCGGGTCGGCGCAGGGGCTGCTGCGCGAGCTGGCCTTCGTCGGGCCCGCGATCGGGATAGACCCCATGAACCCGCCCGCCGCACCGGCGCCGCCGGGCGGGCCGACGGCACTGGAGGAGCCCGCGGGGCCGATCCCGTACGACGCGAGCCCCTTCGCCCGGGAGCGGCACGTGTGGCTGGGGCTGCACGCGGCGGCCACCCGGAGCCTGGGCCAGGGCTCGATGATCATCTTCAGCTGAGCGGACCCGGCCCCCTCAGCGCGGCTGCTCCGGGGGCCGCTGGCGCGGCATGTTCGGGCGGGTGCCCGGCGGGAGGGGGAAACGGGCCGGGGGCACGCCCGGGTCGGGGCGGGCCGGAGCGGCGGCCAAGGACTGCATGGCCAGCGGCGTCGGCCCCGCCCGGAACTCCACCATCCAGTCGGCCGTCTCGGAGCGCACCAGTTCCGTGACGTCCTCGGAGAACCGCCGCAGCACCGTCAGGCAGCGCTCGGCGGCCTCGCTCGCCGTGCCCTCCGTGGGCCCCAGCACCTCCCGCACGTTCTCCGAGGCCCAGTCGAACTGGAGCGTCTGGAGCCTGCGCTGCACCGCCTGCGCCGTCGCCACGTCCCGCATCCACCCCGAGGTCAGCCCGAAGAACCGGTCGCAGGCCAGGCAGGAGGCGGCCAGCAGCAGCGAGAGGTAGCCGTACGGGGCCGCGCCCGGGGCCGAGCCGGTCAGCTCCAGCAGCGGCATCGCGGCGCCCGTGACGGCGGCCACCGCCGCGCCCGCCCGCAGGGTCCGCGCGCCCCGCCGCTTCCAGGCCCGGTCCGACAGGTACCACTCGGCGGTGCGCAGCGCGTCGGCCTCCACCCGCCGGTAGAGCTCGTCGAGCCGCTCGGCGGGCTCGCCCCAGTCGCCGAGGGGGAACGGCCGGCCGGTCAGGTCGCCGTCCTCTGCGGGATCCCGGGGTGGCCCCTCGGGCTGCATCTCCGGCTGACTCACCCGGGCACTCCCTCTGCCTGCACTGACGTGTCGTGATGCGCGTGTGCGCAATGGTGCGCATGCTCTTCCTACCTTCGAATGACACGCGATGGACAACGAATCCCCGGTTTTCCGCCCGCAAGGAGGTCCCCAACAGGGACGCGCACGCCCCGTCTCTCACCCGAAAGAGTTGGTCCTCCCGGCGTAGGGCGCGGCGCCCGGGGAGCACGTAGGCTCGGATTGACCGAGCGTTCCCGACGGCCGCAGCCAGGCCGATGCGCAGATGGAGTGAGTACCCGTGATTCCCGGTGGTGGCCAGCCCAACATGCAGCAGCTCCTCCAGCAGGCCCAGAAGATGCAGCGCGACCTCGCGACGGCCCAGGAGGAACTGGCCCGCACCGAGGTCGAGGGCCAGGCCGGCGGCGGCCTGGTGAAGGCGACCGTCACCGGTTCCGGTGACCTGCGGGCCCTGGTCATCGACCCGAAGGCCGTGGACCCGGAGGACACCGAGACCCTCGCCGACCTGGTCGTCGCGGCGGTCCAGGCCGCCAACGAGAACGCCCAGGCGCTCCAGCAGCAGAAGCTGGGCCCGCTGGCGCAGGGTCTGGGCGGCGGCGGCAGCGGCATCCCCGGCCTCCCCTTCTAGTCCCGCCCCTTCCCGCTCCGCCCCCGTTCCCTGTAGAACACAGCCCCTGTGGAACACAGCACCAGAACCGAAAGAAGGCAGTCCGTTGTACGAAGGCGTGGTCCAGGACCTGATCGACGAGCTGGGCAGGCTGCCCGGCGTCGGGCCCAAGAGCGCGCAGCGGATCGCCTTCCACATCCTGCAGGCCGAACCCACCGACGTCCGGCGCCTCGCGCACGCGCTGCTGGAGGTCAAGGAGAAGGTCCGGTTCTGCGCGGTCTGCGGGAACGTGGCGCAGGAGGAGCGGTGCGGCATCTGCCGTGATCCGCGCCGCGACACCACGGTGATCTGCGTGGTCGAGGAGCCGAAGGACGTCGTCGCGATCGAGCGGACCCGCGAGTTCCGGGGCAGGTACCACGTCCTCGGCGGCGCGATCAGCCCGATCGAGGGCGTCGGCCCCGACGACCTGCGCATCCGCGAGCTGCTGGCGCGCCTCGCGGACGGGACGGTCACGGAGCTGATCCTCGCGACCGACCCGAACCTGGAGGGCGAGGCGACCGCCACCTACCTCGCCCGCATGATCAAGCCCATGGGCCTGAAGGTGACCCGCCTGGCCAGCGGGCTCCCCGTCGGGGGAGACCTGGAGTACGCGGACGAGGTCACGCTCGGGCGGGCCTTTGAAGGAAGGCGACTTCTTGATGTCTGACGCAACGCTGCACGCCCTGGGACAGGATCCGGACGACTTCGCCGCCTCGATCGCGGACCAGATCGAGTCCTTCATCGTCGCGGTCACCGAGGTGGCCAAGGGCGAGGACCCGGACAGCGCCGTCCCCTTCCTCCTCCTGGAGGTGTCCCAGCTGCTGCTGGCGGGCGGCCGGCTGGGCGCGTACCAGGACGTCCTGCCCGAGGAGCGCTACGAGCCCGACCTGGGCCCGGAGCCGGACGTGGACGACCTGCGCGAGCGGTTCGCCGTGATGCTGGAGCCGGTCGACGTCTACTCCGAGGTCTTCGACCCGTACGAGCCGCGCAAGGCCCCGGTCGCGCACCGGATCTCCGACGACCTGGCGGACGTGGTCGCCGACCTGCGGCACGGGCTCATCCACCACCAGGCGGGCCGGGTCACCGAGGCGCTGTGGTGGTGGCAGTTCTCGTACTTCACCAACTGGGGGCCGACGGCCTCGGCCACGCTGCGCGCCCTCCAGTCGCTGATCTCGCACGTCCGTCTCGACCAGCCGCTCGCGGCCCTCGACGGCCTGGACACCGACGAGGACCTGGCCGAGGAGGACCTCGTGGAGCAGGCCGGACAGGTCATGGAGCAGGAGCTCGGTAGGCTCGGCCGTAAATAATCCCATCTCATGATGTGGTACGAGGCGGTCGTATCCCGACCGCTCGTTAGACTGCACCCGCAATGAGACGGACCGAGCGAGGAGCGCACGTGGGCCTTGTCGTGCAGAAGTACGGAGGCTCCTCCGTAGCCGATGCCGAGGGCATCAAGCGCGTCGCCAAGCGGATCGTGGATGCCAAGAAGAACGGCCACCAGGTGGTCGTCGTGGTTTCCGCGATGGGCGACACGACGGACGAGCTGATCGATCTCGCCGAGCAGGTATCTCCGATGCCTGCGGGGCGCGAATTCGACATGCTGCTGACCGCCGGAGAGCGGATCTCCATGGCCCTGCTGGCCATGGCGATCAAAAACCTGGGCCACGAGGCCCAGTCGTTCACCGGTAGCCAGGCAGGCGTGATCACCGACTCGGTCCACAACAAAGCGCGCATCATCGATGTGACGCCGGGCCGTATCCGGACCGCGCTGGACGAGGGCAACATCGCCATCGTCGCCGGCTTCCAGGGCGTGTCCGCGGACTCCAAGGACATCACCACCCTCGGCCGGGGCGGCTCGGACACCACCGCCGTGGCGCTGGCCGCCGCGCTGGACGCCGAGGTCTGCGAGATCTACACCGACGTCGACGGCGTCTTCACCGCGGACCCCCGCGTCGTGAAGAGGGCCCGGAAGATCGACTGGATCTCCTCCGAGGACATGCTGGAGCTCGCGGCCTCCGGCTCCAAGGTGCTGCTGCACCGCTGCGTCGAGTACGCCCGCCGCTACAACATCCCGATCCACGTCCGCTCGTCCTTCTCCGGACTGCCGGGCACCTGGGTCAGCAACGAGAATCCGCAAGGGGACGCGCAGGTGGAGCACGCCATCATCTCCGGAGTCGCTCACGACGTCTCCGAAGCCAAGATCACGGTCGTCGGCGTCCCGGACAAGCCGGGCGAGGCCGCGGCGATCTTCCGCGCCATCGCGGACGCCGAGATCAACATCGACATGATCGTCCAGAACGTGTCGGCGGCCTCCACGGGCCTGACGGACATCTCCTTCACCCTCCCGAAGGCCGAGGGCCACAAGGCCATCGACGCCCTGGAGAAGGCGAAGGGGCAGATCGGCTTCGACTCCCTGCGCTACGACGACCAGATCGGCAAGATCTCCCTGGTCGGCGCGGGCATGAAGACGAACCCGGGCGTCACCGCCTCCTTCTTCCAGGCGCTGTCCGACGCGGGCGTCAACATCGAGCTGATCTCCACCTCGGAGATCCGGATCTCGGTCGTGACCCGCCAGGACGACGTGAACGCGGCCGTCATCGCGGTCCACACGGCCTTCGGCCTCGACTCCGACAGCGACGAGGCCGTCGTCTACGGAGGCACCGGACGATGAGTCCGCACCGGTCGGCCCCGGCCCCGGCGCTCGCCGTGGTCGGGGCGACCGGGGCGGTCGGATCGATCCTGCTCCAGATCCTGTCCCAGCGGGCGGACGTCTGGGGCGCCATACGCCTGATCGCCTCCCCGCGCTCGGCCGGCCGCGTGCTGGCCGTGCGCGGCGAGGAGACCGAGGTGCTCGCCCTCACCGAGGACGCCTTCGAGGGCCTCGGTGAGGGCGACGTCGTGCTCTTCCTGACCCCGGCCGAGGTGTCGGCGCGCTGGGTTCCCGTCGCCACCGCGCGCGGGGCCGCCGTGGTCGACCAGTCCGCCGCCTTCCGGGAGGACCCCGAGGTGCCGCTGGTGGTGCCCGAGGTCAACGCCCACGCCGTACGCAACCGCCCGCGCGGGATCGTCGCGGGGCCCGACTGCGTGACCGCCGCCATGATCGCCGCGCTGGGCGCGCTGCACGCCGAGTACGGGCTGGCCGAGCTGGCCGTCTCCTCGTACCAGGCCGCGAGCCGGGCCGGCCGGGCCGGCGCCGAGGCGCTGCGCCGGCAGCTGTCGCTGGTCGCCGGGAGCGCGCTGGGGGAGCAGCCCGGGGACGTGCGCCGGGCCGTCGGCGAGGACACTGGGCCGTTCGCGGCCCCGCTCGCGCTGAACGTGGTGCCCTGGTCCGGGGAGCTGCGCGCGGACGGCTGGTCCTCGCACGAGCTGGCCGTACGGGCGGAGACCCGGCGGATCCTGGGCCTGGAGACCCTGCCCGTCTCGGTGACCTGCGTCCAGGTCCCCGTGGTGACCGGACACTCCCTGACCGTACGGGCCCGCTTCGAGCGGGAGGTCTCGGCGGCGCACGCCCGGGAGATCCTGGAGGCGGCCCCCGGGGTGGTCCTCGTGGACGACCCGGCGGCGGGGGAGTGGCCCACGCCGGCGGACGCGGCCGGCACGGACCCGGCCTGGGTGGGCCGGCTGCGGGGCTCGCTCGACGACGCCCGGGCCCTGGAGTTCTTCGTGTGCGCGGACAATCTCCGCAAGGGGGCCGCGCTCAACGCCGCCCAGATCTCGGAGCTGATCGCGGGTGAATCCGCGTAATTCGCTTTGTAGGATCGGGTTCGATCCCTTGATCAAGGTGATGGCCCGACTGCCGCCTGGATAAACGGGGCAATCGGGAAGAGCGGGTACGCATGAAGGCAATGGGGAAATTGCTGAATACTCTGCCTCGCGCGTACAACCCTCACGGGGGTACGCGTGTCCAACGGGCGTGGCAGAGGCACTCTTGGACTTCGCCGTCGTACCGGCGCGCCCTGGGATCGTTCCCCCGCGCCGGCGTACCGGCGCGTACGGCGGCTTTCCTGTGATCGTGCCCGTTCCGCAGGCCGGCCCACCCGCCACCGTGCCGCCCGTCGGAGCGACCCCGGGCGGCCGCGTGCCCTCGCCCCGCGAAGGCGCGGAGCCGTCCGCGGCTCCCGGATCCACCGCCGGCCCGGCACCCGCCGCGGACCCCGCCGGTGAAGCCGAGACGCCGCCGGTCGTGGCCGGGACCACCGTCGACCACCTCACCGAGACCTACCGGGCCCACTACCGCTCGCTCCTCGGCCTGGCGGCCCTCCTCCTCGACGACACCGCCTCCTGCGAGGACGTGGTCCAGGAGGCCTTCATCCGCGTCCACTCCGCCCGCAACCGGGTGCGCGACCGCGACAAGACCCTGGCCTATCTCCGCCAGACCGTCGTGAACCTCTCGCGCTCGGCGCTGCGCCGCCGCATCCTCGGCCTCAAGCTGCTGTCGAAGCCGATGCCGGACATGGCCAGCGCGGAGGAGGGGGCGTACGACCAGCTCGAACGGGACGACCTGATCAAGGCCATGCGCGGACTCCAGCGCCGCCAGCGCGAGGTGCTCGTGCTGCGCTATTTCGCGGACATGACGGAGGCCCAGGTCGCCGAGACGCTCGGGATATCGCTCGGCTCGGTCAAGGCGTACGGATCGCGGGGCATTGCCGCGCTGAGGGTGGCGATGGAGGCTGCGCAGTCATGAGGGACGACCACCAGAACCCGCAGGGCCCCGCCGCCCCGGCCCCCGGTGACGAGCAGGTGCTGCGCAGTCTGTTCGCCGGGGCCGTACAGGGCCTGGAACCCTCCGAAGGGGCCCTGGAACGGCTGCGCCACGCGGTGCCCGCCCGCCGGGCCCGCAAACGGCAGGCCCTCGTCGGGGCGGCCGTCGCGGTGATCCTGGCCGGAACCGCGATCCCGGCGGCGCTGCACCTGGGCGGCGAGGACGAGGGCGGCACGGCCGCCGGACACTCGACGATGGCCGGCCACGGCGAGGCACAGGGCCCGCGCCCGGGCGACGCGCACCACGGCGACGCGGACGGCGGGACCCGGCCGCAGCCGGCGCGGCCCCAGGGCAGGGGGCAGACGGCGGGCGGCCCGGGCGAACGGCCCTCCCCGCAGCCCGGCGGATCCCCGTCCGGCGATGTGTCGGCCGGCCCCTCCGGCAGCGGAGCGCCCACCGCCGCCGTCGGCAACGGCCCGCAGCCCCCGGCCGGGTCCGCCGCGCTGGTCCCCGAGTGCACCGCCGACCAGCTCGGGGTGGCCGGCAGCGCCCGCGCCCCCGAGGCCGACGGCAAGGTGTACGGCGGCTTCAAGGTCACCAACGTCTCCGCCCGGGGCTGCACCGTCACCGGCCCCGACACCGTGACGGCCGCCTCGGTGGCCCACGGCCCGCCGCCCGCACAGCCCCGCGGGGTGACCGTGACGGGCCATACCGCCGGGGACCCGGCGAGCGGGCTGCCCGACCCGTCGGCGGAGGCCCCGGGACTGCTGCTCCAGCCCAAGCAGGCGTACGAGGTCTTCTTCGCCTGGGTGCCCTCCGCGCAGTCCTGCCCCGCGGCGCCCGGCCCCACGGCCACGCCCCAGCAGCAGGACGGTGCGGTGCGGCGCCCGGCGGACCAGCCCGGCGGAAGCCCGGCGAACACCCCGGCCGGCGGGGCCGCCGACGCCCCGGCGGGGGCCGGCGGCTCGACGGGCGGAGCGAAACTGCCCGGCGGACAGGCCGACCCTGACCCGGCCGGAGTGGCCGTCTCCCACGCCCCGGCCACCGCCACGGGCGCCCCCGTCACCCAGGCCACCATCCCGCAGGCCTGCGGCGGCACGGTCTACCGGACGGGCCTCATTCCGCAGCCGGCGCCGTAGCGGAGGCCGCGGCGGGGGCCTCCGGCTTCGCGGAGCCGGGCGCGTCCTCGGAGCCGGGCGCGTCCGTCGCTTCCGCCGCGGGCAGCAGCCCGGCCTCGGCGTCGCGCAGGGTCTCCACCTCGCGCCGGTAGAGCCGGAACCACATGAAGAGCACGAAGGCGACGAAGACGAACCACTCGCCGGTGTAGCCGAGGTTCTGGAAGGCCTTCAGGTCGAGCCCGGTGTTGCTCGGCGCCTGCGCCGGGACGGGGACCATCCCGTCGGCCGGGGTCTGCACCGTCAGCCAGGCGTCGTAGAGCGGGTCCTGCACCAGGTTGACCAGCGTGGCCGACCCGATCACCCCGAGCTGCCCGGCCGGCAGCCCGCCCTCCGCGTGCACGCCCTTGGTGCCGGCGTTCTCCGAGGCCTGCAGGGCCCCCGTCACCTCGACCCGCCCGGTCGGCGGGGCCGGGGCCTTCGCCGCGTCCGCCGTGCCCGGCAGCCAGCCCCGGACCACCGGGACCGTCTTGCCGGAGTCGGTCCGCAGCAGGGTCAGCACGTAGAAACCGCTCTTGCCGTCGAGGTCCCGCTCGGGCACCAGCAGCTGCCGACCGTACTCACCGGCCGCGGAGGCCAGCCGTCCGGAGGTCGTGGTGTCGACCGGCAGCAGGGAGTCCAGCGGCGCGGCCGCCTGCTCGGCGGGCCGCTCGGCGCTCGCCTCGCGGTGGCTGCCGACGCGGTCCTCGAACCGGCCGAGCTGCCAGGTCCCCATGAACAGGCAGAAGGGGATGGAGAGCGCGACGAAGACGTTGATCCCCCACCAGCGCGGGGTCAGGAGAAACCGGTGCACCCCACCAACGGTACGGGGGGCGCACCGGGAGCCCGGTGCCGGGTCAGCGCGGCAGCCCCTGCGGCAGGTGCTTGAGGGCGAACTCCAGCTCCATCCGGACCTGCTTGATCCGCTCCTCCACCACCAGCGAGCCGTGCCCCGCGTCATAGCGGTACACCTCGTGGACCGCGCCGCGCGCCGCGAGCCGGTCCACGTAGTTGTCGATCTGCCGGATCGGGCAGCGCGGGTCGTTCACCCCCGCCGCGATGTGCACGGGTGCCTTCACAGCGTCCACGTAGGTCAGCGGCGAGGACGCCTCGAAGCGCTCCGGGACCTCCTCCGGAGTACCGCCGAAGAGGGTGCGGTCCAGGGACTTCAGCGCCTCCATCTCGTCGTGGTACGCCGTCACGTAGTCCGCCACCGGTACGGCGGCCAGCCCCACCGCCCAGTCGTCGGGCCGCGTCCCGATGCCCAGCAGGGTCAGGTAGCCGCCCCAGGAACCGCCGGACAGCACCAGCCGCGCCGGGTCCGCCAGACCGGAGGAGACGGCCCACTCGCGGACCGCCGTGATGTCCTCCAGCTCGATCAGGCCGACCCGGTGCTTGAGGGCGTCGGTCCACTCGCGGCCGTAGCCAGTCGAACCCCGGTAGTTGACCCGGACCACGGCGAAGCCGTGGTCCAGCCAGGCCGCAGGGGTCGCCGCGAAGGCGTCGGAGTCGTGCCAGGTGGGCCCGCCGTGGATCTCGAAGACCGTCGGGAACGGGCCCTCGCCGTGGCCCTCCGGCCGCTGCGCGAGCGCGTGGATCCGCCCGCCCGGGCCCTCCACCCACACGTCCTCCACCGGCACCGAGCCGGGCGGCCTGAACCCGGGCGGGTCCAGCACCACCCCGCCCGCCGTGGACCGCACGGAGGCCGGCTCGGCGGCCGAAGACCACTGGTACTCCACCGTCCCGTCCGGGCGCGCCGTGGCACCCGAGACCGACCCCGGCGGAGTGTCCACCCGTACGAGTTCCCGCGCGGCCAGGTCGTAGCGCCACAGCTCGTCGCGCGCCTCGAAGCTGTGCTCGATGAGCAGCGCCGTCCCGTCCGGGTACCACTCGGCGCTCACGTCGCCCGGGAGGTCGATCGCGAGGTCCTCCTGGGTGCCAGCGGCCACGTCCCACACCATCGGCTCCCAGCGGCCGCGCCGCTGGTGGCCGACCAGCAGCCGGGTGTCCCCCTCGACGGGGGCGAACCCGAGCACCTCCAGGCCCAGCTCCTCGGTGCCGCCGCGCGAGTCGTCCAGCTCGGCGACGGTGGTCCCGTCGAGGGTGACCACGCGCAGTGCCGAGTGCATCGCGTCGCCGTGCTCGGTGTGCTCGACCGCGATCAGGGTCCCGTCGCGGGAGAGGTCGCCGACGCCGGCCGACTCGCGGTGCCGGTAGATCACCTCCGGGGAGCCGCCGGGCCGCAGGACGTGGATCGTCGAGCCGTCCTCGTCGGTGGACCGGCCGACGACCGTCGTCCCGTCGCGGCCGATGGCCAGCCCGGCGGGGTAGGAGGGGTCCAGTCCCGGAGTGGCGGGCTCGTCGGGGCCGCCCGCGAAGGGCTGGCGGACCCAGGTGCCGAACTCGTCGCCGTCGGTGTCGGAGAACCACCAGATCCACTCGCCGTCGGGGGAGAGGGTGCCGTCGGTGGTGCCGTTGGGGCGGTCGGTGGCCTGGCGCTGCGTGCCGGTGGCGCGGTCCCAGGCGTAGAGCTCGTAGGTCCCGGTGGCGTTCGAGACGAAGAGCGAGCGGTCCGGGGCGTCCTCGGCCCATTCGGGGAGGCCCACGCGCGGGGCCCGGAACCGCTTCTCCCAGTCGGGCATCTCGGAAGCGGGGGTCCCGCCGGGGGTCAGGTCGCTGTCGCTGCTCGTCATGCCCTCCATTCTTGCCCGACGGGCCGCCGGGATGCCGACGGCTGCGAACGGGAGCATGGTGGAGGACGTACGCCGAACGCTCCCGAGAAGGTGTTGACCATGGCCAAGAAGGCCCGTACCGGCCACCACAACCATCAGGACTCCGAGCAGGCGATGGCGAAGAACACGGCGGCCGAGGCACGCGCGAAGGCCGCGGGCAGGGACGCCCAGTCGCTCTCGGCGAAGACCCGCGGCATGCACCAGAAGGCACAGGCCAAGCGCGGCTGAGACACGGCAGCCGGCCGCGGTCGGTGTTTCACGTGAAACATGGACGGCGTGCGCCTAGCCTGACGGCATGCGGATGATCGTCCGGGGCGCCCGGCTGCTGCACGAGCACGGTCTCCACGACGTGGAGGTCTCCGAGGACGGGCGCATCGCGCGCGTCCTCCCGTACGACGACCAGAAGGAGCCGCCCGCGACGGGTGTGCTCATCGAGGCCCACGGCGGGCTGCTCAGCGCCCCCTTCGTCGAGCCCCACATCCACCTGGACACCGCCCTGACCGCGGGGCAGCCCCGGCCGAACGCCTCCGGCACCCTGTGGGAGGGCATCGCCTGCTGGAGCGAGCGCAAGCGGACCCTGACCCGCGAGGACGTGATCACGCGGGCCATCGAGGTGCTGCGCTGGCAGGCGGCCCAGGGCGTCCTCCACGTCCGCACGCACTGCGACGTCACCGACCCCACGCTCACGGCCCTCGACGCCCTGCTGGAGGTCCGCGACCGGGTCCGGGACGTGATGACGCTCCAGATCACGGCCTTCCCGCAGGAGGGGATCGTCTCCTTCCCCGACGGGGAGGCGCTGCTGCGCGAGGCCGTGGCGCGCGGCGCGGACGTCGTCGGCGCCATCCCGCACTTCGAGGACACCCGCGAGGACGGGATCGCCTCCCTGCGGACCGCCTTTGCGCTGGCCGAGGAGCACGGGCTGCGGGTCGACGCCCACTGCGACGAGATCGACGACGAGCAGTCCCGCTTCGTGGAGGTGCTCGCCACCCTCGCGCTGCGCACGGGGCTGCGCGAGCGGGCGACCGCTTCCCACACGACGGCCATGGGCTCCTACAACGGCGCCTACAGCCTCAAACTCCAGCGGCTCCTGTCGCGTTCGGGCATCAACCTGGTCTCCAACCCCTTCGCCAACCTCAACCTCCAGGGCCGCTTCGACGCCTATCCCAAGCGGCGCGGCCTCACCCAGGTCAAGGAGATGCTGGCCGCCGGGGTCAACGTGGCCTTCGGCCACGACGACGTGATGGACCCCTGGAATGCGCTCGGCACCGCCAACCCCCTCCAGACCGCCCTCGTCGGCCTGTACGCGGCCCAGCTCACTGGGGCCGAGGAGATCCCGCTCGCCTTCTCGATGGTGACGGAGCGCGCCGCCCGCGTGCTCGGTCTGGGCGCGGACGAGTACGGGGTGACGGAGGGAGCCCCGGCGTCCTTCGTCCTCCTCCCGGCGCCGACCCCGGAGGAGGCGGTGCGCCGCCAGGTCCGCCCCCGGTACGTGGTCGCGCACGGCACCGTCATCGCCGAGACCCCGCCCGCACCGACCCGGCTGTGGTGGCCGGGACAACAGGGGCCGTCGGACGTGGACTTCACCCCGCCCCTCTAAGGTGCGGGACATGACGTGGACCCTGCACAACCTTGACTCCGGTACCGCCCGCCGCGCCTTCGAGATCGCCTCGGAGTACGCGGACCCCGCCCTGCTCAACCACTCCGTCCGCTCGTACGCCTTCGGCGCCGAGTACGCGCGGGCGCACGGCCTCTCCTACGACGCCGAGCTCTTCTACGTCAGCGCCCTGCTCCACGACCTGGGCCTCACCGCGCCGTTCGACAGCCACACCCTGCCCTTCGAGGAGGCCGGCGGCCATGTGGCGCGGATCTTCACGGCGGGCCTGGGCTGGGACCCGGCGCGCCGGGCCCGGGCGGAAGAGGTGATCGTCCTGCACATGCGCGACGACGTCACCGCCGAGGAGGACGTCGAGAGCCACCTCCTCCAGGTGGGCACGAGCGCGGACGTCTCGGGCCTGCGCGTCCCCGACTTCGACCCGGCCTTCCGCACCACCCTCCTGACCGCCTACCCCCGCCTCGGCTTCGGCCCCGCCTTCCTCTCCCTCGTCGAGGACCAGGCGTCCCGCAAGCCCGCCTGCGCGGCGGCCGCATACGTCGCGGGCGGCGCGGCGAAGCGCATCGCGGCCAACCCCCTGGACGCCTGACGCGGCCACGGCCGCCGCTCCGGGAGGGGGCGGGGCGGTCGGGTACGTTGCGGGGGTGGTGCGGACGTCGTCCGCATCCTTGTTCGTGGACAACAGGGGGTTCGTTCCATGCAGAAGGCCGTGTCCCGCGACGGGACCGTCATCGCCTACGACCGCACCGGCCGGGGCCCCGCCCTGGTGATCGTCGGCGGCGCCTTCCAGGTGCGCGAGCACCCGAGCTGGGTCAGGCTCGCCGACCTCCTCGGCGAGCACTACACCGTCGTGCGGTACGA
Organism: Streptomyces sp. NPDC089915; assembly: GCF_040684675.1. Classification (NCBI taxonomy): domain Bacteria; kingdom Bacillati; phylum Actinomycetota; class Actinomycetes; order Kitasatosporales; family Streptomycetaceae; genus Streptomyces; species Streptomyces sp. NPDC089915. The sequence continues at coordinate 53,555 of NZ_JBFBGN010000003.1, forward strand.
CCGCCGGGGGCGCGGCGACAGCGGCGACACCGCCCCGTACGACGTGGCGCGCGAGGTCGAGGACCTCGCCGCCGTCATGGCCGAACTGGAAGGCCCCGTCCGGGTGATGGGCATGTCCTCCGGCGCCGTCCTCGCCCTGGAGGCCGCGGCCCGCGGCCTGCCCATCATGGAACTGGCCCTGTACGAGCCCCCGTTCGTCGTCGAGGACAGCCGCCCGCCGCTCCCCGTCGACTACATCGAGCGGCTGGACGCCCTGCTGGCCGGGGGCCGCCGCGAGGAGGCCGTCACCTACATGCTCACCACCGCCGTCAACGTTCCGGCCGAGTACGTCGAGGCCATGCGCCGGGCACCGCTGTGGGAGCACTTCACGGCCGTGGCCCACACCCTCGCCTACGACGCCCGCGTGGTCGGCGACACCATGGAGGGCCGCCCGCTGCCGGCGGACCGCTGGGCGTCTGTCGGCATCCCCGTCGTCGCCATCGGCGGCGGGGCGAGCGACACCTGGCTCCAGGCCGGCGCCCGGGCCCTCGCCGACCTGCTGCCCACCGTCACCCACCGCACGCTGGCAGGCCAGACCCACGACGTGGACCCGGCCGCCCTCGCCCCCGCGCTCGCGGAGTTCTTCGGCCGGGCTCAGGCCCGCTGACCGGCGGGCTCCGCCCGCCCCCGGCGTACGCGTCCCACGGGCAGTAGTTCGGCGGTGACCAGGCCGGCGACGGTCGCCAGGATCACCACCGGTGTCATCGACGGGCTGCCGATCAGCAGCAGGGCCATCACCGCGCTGCTGACCGGCAGCCGCAGCACGCTGGCACCCGCCGCGGCCAGTCCCGCCGCCACGGCCGGCACCACGCCCAGGCCCGGCAGCGGTGAGGCCAGCACCCCGGCCGCGGCCCCCAGGAACAGGGCCGGGAAGATCGGGCCGCCGCGCAGGGCGCCCAGGCACAGTGCGTACGCCGCCGTCTTGCACAGCAGGACGGCCACCAGCACCCCGACGCCCCAGGCGTGCGGGTTCCCGACGAGCGAGGTCATCAGGGCCTGCCCGGAGGAGGCCACCTCCTCCGGGGAGCGCCCCGTGACCAGGGCGTAGACCGCCGCGCACACACCGGCGCCGAGCGCGCACAGCGCCGTACGGGTGACGGTCCGCGTGGTGACGAACGCCGCCACGGCCTGCCCCGCGCCCATCGTCAGCCGCAGCACCACCGCCACGGCCACCGCCAGCAGCAGCCCCCAGCCCACGTCCGCCGCGTCCAGCCGGGGGACCGCGTCCGGGATCCTGACGGTCAGGCCGCCGGTCTTCAGCCCGGTCCACCGCCCGAACCCGGTGAACACCAGCGCCCCCACCCCGCTGGACAGCAGCGCGGGCAGCATGACGGCGACCAGCTGCGGCCCGCCCACGCCCACCACCTCGATCAGCAGCACCGCCGCGATCAGCGGGCTCCCGAAGATCGCCGCGATGGCGGCGGCCGCCCCCGCCACCCCCATCAGCACGCTGGCCTGCGGAGTCCCCGGCCCGCGCGCCAGGTCCCGCAGCAGCAGCGCGAGCCCGCCGCCCAGCGCGATCAGCGGCGCCTCGGGACCCAGCACCGCACCCAGCGGCAGGCTCGCGGCAGCGGCCAGCACCACCCCGGGCAGTGCCTTGGTCGACGCTCCGCCCACGGCCAGCCCGGCCGCCGGAACGTGCCCGCCCGCGCCGGGCAGCCGGGCCGCCACCCAGCCCACGACGGCCCCCGCGACCAGCAGCAGCGGAAGCGGCCACCACCACGGCGGCGCGTCCCAGCCCAGCCCGTGCGGCAGGCTCACCCACAGCAGGTGCTCCAGCTCGTGCAGCCCGGCCAGGAACCAGAAGCACACGAGCGACACCGGGATGCCGACGAGCGCGCACAGCGCCAGTGTCTTGCGGTACGCGGGCGTCTTCAGCAGTCCCCGCAGCAGTTCTGCCTCCGCCGGCGGCGTCGCCGTCATGGCCCGCTCCTTTCGGGCTGCCGGGACAGCCCGGTCTGGACCGCGCCCAGGAGCACCTTGGCGACGAGTCCCACCACGATCAGATCGGCCACCATCTGCACGGTGGTCAGCGCCCGCGCGGCCCCGTCGGCCGGCGCGATGTCCCCGAAGCCCACGGTCGCGAACACCGTCACCGCGAAGTACAGGGCGTCGGTCCGGCTCAGGGGCTCCGAGAAGGACGCGGGACGGTCACGCGACAGCAGGAAGTACGTCGACGCGAACAGCACGAGGAACAACGGCACCGCCGTCGCCATCGCCTCCAGGACCCGCAGCCGCGGATGGACCGAGCGGGCGATCGCGCCGACCTGCCACAGCACCAGGCACCCGAAGAGCACCAGCCCCCCGGCCAGCGCCACGACGGCGACGGCCCCGAAGCCGTAGTCGAGCGGAGCCAGGTAGTACAGCCAGGTGATCAGCGCCGTCGCCCCGCAGGCCCGCAGCACGTGCCCGAGCACCAGCCGGCGCGAGGAGCAGCCGTACCCCATGCCCGCTCCTCCTCACCGACGGCCGACCCCCCTCCGGGCATTGCAGCACCCCCGACCCCCACCCGCACCTCACGCGCGGCCACCCCGGTCACACGGCCCCGCGGGGGAACGCACAACAGCAAAGGGCCTGATCCACTGATGTGGATCAGGCCCTTCGCTGTCAAACACTGTCGGGGTGGCGGGATTTGAACCCACGACCTCTTCGTCCCGAACGAAGCGCGCTGCCAAGCTGCGCTACACCCCGATCGTCACCCTCGGCGTTTCCGCCTGGCGACATCGATTACTTTAGCGGACCCGGCGCCGGAGACGAAATCCGGTTTTCACAGGGGGCCGGCGGCGGTCCCCCGGCCGGCCCTAGGCCTTCGGGGCCAGGGTCAGGAGGGTGGCCTCCGGGGGGCAGGCGAAGCGGACCGGGGTGAAGCGGTTGGTGCCGCAGCCGGCCGAGACGTGCAGGTAGGAGCGCTCGTCCCCGGCCTCGTACGTGGACAGGCCCTTCACGCGCTTCGTGTCGAGGTCGCAGTTGGTGACGAGGGCCCCGTAGAAGGGGACGCAGAGCTGTCCGCCGTGCGTGTGCCCGGCGAGGATCAGCGGGTAGCGGTCGGCGGTGAAGGACTCCAGCACCCGCAGGTACGGGGCGTGCACGACGGCGATCGACAGGTCGGCGTCCGCCTCCGGGCCGCCCGCGACCCGCTCGTAGCGGTCGCGCTTGATGTGCGGGTCGTCCAGGCCGGTGAACGCCAGCTCCATGCCGTTCAGCTTCAGCCGCCCCCGGGTGTTGGTCAGGTTCAGCCAGCCCGCCGCGTCGAAGGCGTCCCGCATCCCCTCCCACGGGTTGTGGACGGCGCCGACGACCGGCTTGTTGCCGTTGAGGCCGTGCCGGCCCTGGGCCTTCTCGATCAGGTAGCGCCCGGGGTTGCGCAGCCGCGGCCCGTAGTAGTCGTTCGAGCCGAAGACGTACACGCCGGGGAACTCCATCAGCGGGCCGAGCGCGTCGAGGAGCTCCGGCACGCCCTCGGTGTCGGAGAGGTTGTCGCCGGTGTTCACGACGAAGTCGGGGCGCAGCCCGGCCAGGGACTGGAGCCAGGCGCGCTTCTTGCGCTGCCCGCCGACCATGTGGATGTCCGACACCTGGAGCACGCGCAGCGGACGGGCCCCGGCGGGGAGCACGGGTACGGTGACCCGGCGCAGCCGGAAGGAGCGGGCCTCGAATCCGGCGGCATAGGCCACTCCCGCGGCCCCCACCGCAGCGATTCCGGCGGTGACCTTCAGGGGTACTCCGTAACGCGCGCGCATGGCCCCATGGTCGCAGACGCGGAAAACCGATGGGCGCCACAGGCCCCGTACCTGGCAGACTCAAGGGCATGACCACGCTCAAGGCCAAGCTCCAGGAAGACCTCACCACCGCCATCAAGGCGCGCGACGAACTCGCCTCGTCCACGCTGCGCCTGACCCTCGCCGCCGTCACCAAGGAGGAGGTCGCGGGCAAGGAGGCGCGCGTGCTCTCCGACGACGAGGTCCTCAAGGTGATCGCGAAGGAGGCGAAGAAGCGCCGCGAGGCCGCGGAGGCCTTCGCCCAGGGCGGCCGCGACGAGCAGGCCGCGCGCGAGACGGCGGAGGGCGAGTTCCTCGACGCCTACCTGCCCAAGCAGCTCGGCGACGACGAGCTCGACGCGATCGTCGCGCAGGCCGTCGAGGAGGCCAGGGCCGCGGGTGCCGAGGGGCCGCGGGCCATGGGCGCCGTCATGAAGATCGTGAACCCGAAGGTGGCGGGTCTGGCGGAGGGCGGCCGCGTCGCCGCCGCCGTGAAGAAGCGCCTGTCGTAAGCGGAAGCGGACGCGGAACGCGGACGCAGAACGGGGGAGGCCCCGGCCGGATCATCCGGCCGGGGCCTCCCCCGTTCTGCTGCGGCACCTACTGGGTCTCGTTGCCGCCGATCAGGCCCGGGTCCGCGGGGAGCCCGGGGATCGGGTTGGTCGGCGGGTTGGCCGGGGTGTCGCCCGCGCCGCCGGCGGCGGTGCCGGGGCGGTTGTCGCCCGGCTTGCCGTCACCGCCGGGCTTGCCGGGCTTCCCGGGCTTGCGCGGTGTGGTCGGCTGGTTCGGGGTGTTGCCCCGGCCGCCCCCGCCGTTGTTCCCGTTCCCGTTCCCGTTTCCGTTCCCGTTCCCGGCGCCGCCGCCCGGGACCGAGGGGTCGGCGATGTGGACGTTCGCGAAGGCCGGGGCCTCGCGTCCGGACAGCGCGCCCGAGACCGCGTCCTTCCAGATCGGTCCGGGCAGGCCGCCGCCGAAGACCTTCGGGTAGTACTGCCCGCCGATGGTGATGTCCTCCATCGTGATCTTCTTCGCGCCGCCCGAGCCGACCCACACCGCGCCGGACATGTTCGGCGTGTAGCCGACGAACCAGGCGTTGTAGCGGCCGTCGGTGGTACCGGTCTTGCCCGCGTTGTCGCGGTCGGTCAGGCCGGCCTTCTCACCGGTGCCGGAGTCGACCACTCCGCGCAGCAGGGTGTTGATCGTGTCGGCGGTGTCCTGGGACATCGCCCGGTCGCACTTGCTCTTCGGCACCGCGAGCGCCTTGCCGTGGGCGTCGGTGATCGACTCCAGGGCGATCGGGGTGCAGTACACGCCCCGGTTGGCGAAGGTGGCGTAGGCGTTGGCCATCGTCAGCGGGGACATCTCGGCGGAGCCCAGCGCGATGGACGGCTCCTCGGGCAGCTTCACGCCGCTGGCCGGGACCACGCCGAGCTTCTGCGTCATCTCCGTCACCGGGCAGAGGCCGATGTCGGAGATCATCTGCACGAAGTAGGTGTTGATGGACTTCTCCATCGCCGTCTTCAGCGCGTACGGGCCGACCTCGTCCGCCGTCTCGTTCTCGGCGGTCTGCATCTTCCCGCCGGCCAGCGGCAGGTTCTGCCAGGGCGGCGAGCCCTCGCAGCGGGACACCGGGCTCGGGTACTCCATCTTGTTCGGCGCCGAGTAGACCTTCGTCGGCTCCATGCCCTTCTCTATGGCCGCGGCCGCGATGAAGGGCTTGAAGGTGGAGCCGACCTGGAAGCCGAAGTTGGAGCCGCCCATCCGCTTGTCGACGGAGTAGTTGATCTGCGTCTCGTTCTTGCCGAAGCCGTACGGCTTCGACTGGCCCATGGCCAGGACGCGGCCGGTGCCCGGCTGGACCATGGTCACGGCCGTGGCGATCGAGTCGTCCTGGTTGACGTGGTCCCGGATCGAGTTGTTCGCGGCGTCCTGCGACTGCGGGTCCAGGGTGGTGCGGATCGTCAGGCCGCCCTGGTTCCAGATCTTCGCCCGCTCCTCGCGGGTCTTGCCGAAGACCGTGTCCGACAGGAAGGTGTTGCGCACGTAGTCGCAGAAGAAGCCCGCGCCCTTGACCGCGGTGATGCAGCCGTTCTTCGGGCGGGTCACCTTCAGGGTGACCGGCAGCTTCTTCGCCTCGTCCGCCTCCGCCTGCGAGATGTCCTTCACGTCGGCCATCCGCTGGAGGACGACGTTGCGGCGCTTCATCGCCTCCTGGGAGTCGTTCACCGGGTCGAACCGGCTCGGCGACTGGACGACGCCGGCCAGCAGCGCCGACTCGTCCAGGGTCAGGTCCTTGGCGGGCTTGCTGAAGTAGCGCTGCGCCGCGGACTCGATCCCGTAGGCCGCCTGCCCGAAGTAGGTGATGTTGAGGTAGTTCTCGAGGATCTTCTTCTTCCCGAGCTCCTCCTCGACCTGGATCGAGTACTTCAGCTCGCGGATCTTGCGGCCCAGGCTCTTCTGCTGCGCCTCGGCGACCTTGGCCGGGTCGTCGCCGGCCTCCTCGACGAAGACGTTCTTCACGTACTGCTGCGTCAGCGTGGAGGCGCCCTGTGCGGCGCCGCCCTCCTGCGCGTTGCGGTTGACCGCGCGCAGGATGCCCTTGAGGTCGACGGCTCCGTGTTCGTAGAAACGGGAGTCCTCGATCGCGACGATCGCCTTCTGCATGTACGGCGAGATGGCCGTGAGCGGGACCACCTGCCGGTCCCGCGAATAGACCGTGGCGATCAGGCCACCCTCGGCGTCCAGAATGGTGGTCCGCTGGCTCAGCGGAGGCGTCTTGAGATTGGCCGGGATCTCATCGAAGCCCTCGACGGTGCCCTTGGCGGCGAGACCCAGCGCACCGGCGCCCGGGATCGCCACGCCGGCGAGAACGACTCCGGAGAGAACCGACAAACCGAGGAACCTGGTGGCCTGCTGCGGCCCCGTGAGCCCTGCGCCCGAGCGCTTCTTTCCCATAGAGGGCAGCCTACGTTCTCATTCACCGGACACGCGCGAATGCCTTGGCCTAAGCTGTCCCCAACTGTCACAGCAGTGTGGTGCGACATCAACCCTTCGGCTTGATTTTCACCCTCCCCGAATGGGGTGGACGCATGTCCGAATCTCGCCCTTCGCTCTGACGGCCGCTCACCGGCGCTTCCCTGATTTCACCCGAATCGCCGGAATGGCCGGGCATGTCGCCGGATCACTCCGTCGGGTGATCTGCCGCTTACCCATAGTCCGTTCGGACCATTCAAGATTGGGCCCGTCGGGGGTGTTGCACCGTCCCCGCCTTCCGTAACGTCCTCAACTGGCAGCGGTGAATATGCCGCTACCGCCGTGGGGGAGCCTCGATTCGGGAGAGGACGGCACCGGGATGGGCTGGGTAACCGACTGGAGTGCGCAGGCAGCCTGCCGCACTACCGATCCGGATGAACTGTTCGTTCAAGGAGCGGCACAGAACAGGGCCAAGGCGGTGTGCACCGGATGCCCGGTGCGGACCGAGTGCCTGGCCGACGCGCTCGACAATCGTGTCGAGTTCGGAGTGTGGGGCGGAATGACCGAGCGGGAACGCCGCGCCTTGTTGCGCAGGCGTCCCACCGTCACCTCGTGGCGACGGCTGCTCGAAACCGCTCGCACGGAGTACGAGCGCAGTACCGGCATCCTCACCGTGGATGTCGGCGCGGAGATCGACGTGGCGTACGAGACCTACGCGGCAGCCGGGTAACCACCCGGGAGCCGCGCCGGCCCCTCGTACGTACGGTCAAGCTCCGGCCGGAACCCCGGCCGCGAGTCGCTCTCCAATGGCCCGCAGCCCGGCGAGGTCGTGCACATCGCCGGGCAGGGCGGCCACTTCGGCCACGGCCACCTCCGGATGCAGCGAGGTGAAGCGGTCGCGCGTGCGCCGTTCCCGCGCGATCACCTGCATCCGCTCCGCGTGCAGGCGCAGCAGCCCCGCGGTGATCGCGTCAGCGTCACCGGGACTGCTCGTGCCCTCCGCGTCTCCTGCGTCCTGGGCGTTCTCCACGTCGCGCATGTCGTTCGTGTCGTCCACGTCACTCACGTCGTCCACGGCGGGGGAGCCGTCGTCGGCGGCGTCACGAAGTCCAGCCTTCCCGGACTCCTGATCGACAATGCCGCCTTCTTCAAGATTCTCTGCGGCCGCCAGGGCCCGCTCCGCCGACAGCTGCGGCGCGTCGCTCGCGTGCACCCGGTTCAGCACCAGGCCGGCCAGCGGCATCCTCTCCGCGGCCAGCCGCTCCACGAAGTACGCCGCCTCGCGCAGGGCGTCCGGCTCGGGCGCCGCGACCACCAGGAAGGCCGTGCCCGGCGCCTGGAGCAGGCGGAACGTGGCGTCCGCACGGGTGCGGAACCCGCCGAACATGGTGTCCATCGCCGCCACGAACGTCTGCACGTCCTTCAGCAGCGAGGCCCCCATCAGCTTGCTCAGCGTGCCCGTCATCATCGACATGCCGACGTTCAGGAACTTCATCCCCGCCCGCCCGCCGACCTTCGCCGGGGCCATCAGCACCCGGATGAACTTCCCGTCCAGGAAGGACCCGAGCCGCTTGGGCGCGTCGAGGAAGTCCAGCGCGGACCGGCTCGGCGGGGTGTCCACGACGATCAGGTCCCAGTCGTCCTTCGACCGCAGCTGGCCCAGCTTCTCCATCGCCATGTACTCCTGCGTGCCCGCGAAACCGGCCGACAGGGACTGGTAGAAGGGGTTCGCCAGGATCGCCCGCGCCCGCTCGCGGTCGGCGTGCGCCTCGACGATCTCGTCGAAGGTCCGCTTCATGTCCAGCATCATGGCGTGCAGTTCACCGCCGTCGCCGTCCACGCCCTCGACCCTGCGCGGGGTGTTGTCCAGCGAGTCGATTCCCATCGACTGGGCCAGCCGGCGCGCCGGGTCGATGGTCAGCACCACCGCCTTCCGTCCGCGCTCGGCCGCCCGTACGCCCAGCGCCGCGGCCGTCGTGGTCTTGCCGACCCCGCCCGCGCCGCAGCACACGATGATCCGGGTCTTCGGGTCGTCCAGCAGCGCGTCGACCGCCAGCCGCTGCGGCGTGTCCAGGCCCATGGTGTTCCCGCCCTCGCTCATACGGCGTCCGCCTGCTTGCGCAGCTCCGTCGCCAGCTCGTACAGCCCGGCCAGCTCCATCCCCGAGCCGAGCAGGGGGAGTTCGTACGTCGGCACGTCCAGCCCCGCCAGCACCGCCCGCTGCTCCCGCTCCAGCTCCACCCGGCTCGCGTGCTCGGCGGCCTGCGCCAGCAGCGGGTCGACCAGCCGCTCGGCCAGCCCGCCCCGCCGCGCCCCGCCGAGCCCGGCCCGGGACAGGGCCTTGGCGATCTCGGACCGGCGGCCCTCCGCGGCCGTGCGCAGGGTGTCCTCGTCCAGATGGTGCGGGCGGACCATGTTGACGATGACGCGCCCGAACGGAAGTCCGGCCGCGCGCAGTTCGTCGATCCCGTCGGAGGTCTCCTGGACGGGCATCTCCTCCAGCAGGGTCACCAGGTGCACGGCGGTGTCCGGGGACTTGAGCACCTTCATGACGGCCTGCGCCTGGTTGTGGATCGGCCCGAACCGGGCCAGCCCCGCCACCTCGTCGTTGACGTTCAGGAAGCGGGTGATCCGGCCGGTCGGCGGAGCGTCCATGACCACGTGGTCGTAGACGAACCGCCCGGCCTTGTCCTTGCGCCGCACCGCCTCGCACGCCTTGCCGGTCAGCAGGACGTCCCGCAGACCGGGCGCGATGGTCGTCGCGAAGTCGATGGCCCCGAGCTTCTTCAGGGCGCGCCCGGCCGACCCGAGCTTGTAGAACATCTGGAGGTAGTCCAGCAGCGCCCGCTCCGCGTCGATCGCGAGCGCGTACACCTCGCCGCCGCCCCCGCCGGGCGCGACCGCGATCTTCCGCTCCTCGTAGGGGAGCGCTTCCGTGCCGAATAGCTGTGCGATGCCCTGCCTGCCCTCGACCTCCACGAGTAGAGTCCGCCTGCCCTCGCGCGCGAGGGCCAGCGCGAGTGCGGCGGCGACCGTGGTCTTGCCGGTGCCGCCCTTGCCGCTGACCACCTGGAGCCTGCTCACAACCTCCGAGCCTAACCACTCCCGCTCAGGCGTTACGCTCGCCCCCATGACCAAGAAGTTCGAATACGCGACGGTCCCCCTGCTGGTCCACGCCACCAAGCAGATCCTGGACACCTGGGGCGAGGACGGCTGGGAGCTCGTCCAGGTCGTGCCCGGCCCGAACAACCCCGAGCAGCTCGTGGCCTACCTCAAGCGGGAGAAGGCATGAGCGGCGCCGTCGACGCCCGGCTCGCCGAGCTCGGCCTGACCCTCCCCGAGGTCGTCCCGCCGCTGGCCACGTACCAGCCGGCGGTGCGCTCGGGCGCGTACGTGTACACCGCGGGCCAGCTCCCGATGGTGCAGGGCAAGCTCCCGCTGACCGGCAAGGTCGGCGCGGAGGTCTCGCCGGAGCAGGCCAAGGAGCTGGCGGCGACGTGCGCGCTGAACGCGCTGGCCGCCGTGAAGTCCGTGGTCGGTGACCTCGACAAGATCGCCCGCGTCGTCAAGGTCGTCGGCTTCGTCGCCTCGGCCCCCGACTTCACGGGGCAGCCCGGCGTGCTGAACGGCGCGAGCGAGCTGCTGGGCGAGATCCTCGGCGAGAAGGGCGTGCACGCCCGCAGCGCGGTCGGCGTGGCGGTCCTGCCGCTGGACGCCCCCGTCGAGGTCGAGATCCAGGTGGAACTCACCCCGGACGCCTGACCGGACGCCGGCGGGGCTCTCTCCACAGCCCCGCCGGCGTTCGAGGCGCGGAGCCGGCTCCGCGCGGCGGGCCCCCGCCAGGAGGGGCCTCGAACATCGGGCCGGATGGTCGTAGCATCCGGCCATGCCGAATGGTCAGCACGGACAGCCCTCGCCCGAGCCCCCCGCCGGAGGCCAGTGGTACCCCCCGGAGTGGCCCGCCCGCATCCGCGCCCTCGCGGAAGGCGCGCTCACCCCGGCGGAGCCCAGGCGCGCCGCCACGGTGATGCTGCTCCGCGACACCCCCGCCGGCCCCGCCGTGCACATGCTGCGCCGCCGCGCCTCCATGGCGTTCGCCGGCGGCGCCTACGCCTACCCCGGCGGCGGGGTCGACCCCCGCGACGAGGACCACCGCATCGGCTGGGCCGGCCCGGACCAGGAGGCGTGGGCGGCCCGCCTCGGCACCGACGCCGCCACCGCCCAGGCCATCGTCTGCGGCGCGGTCCGCGAGACCTTCGAGGAGGCCGGCGTCCTCCTCGCCGGCGAGACCCCCGGCACCGTCGTCGGCGACACCACCGGGGACGACTGGGAGGCCGACCGGGAGGCCCTCGTCGGCCGCGAGCTGTCCTTCGCCGAGTTCCTCGACCGCCGCGGCCTGCTGCTGCGCTCCGACCTGCTCGGGGCGTGGGCCCGCTGGATCACCCCCGAGTTCGAGCCGCGCCGCTACGACACCTGGTTCTTCGTCGCCGCCCTCCCGGAGGGCCAGCGCACCCGCAACGCCTCCACCGAGGCCGACCGGACCGTGTGGATCCGCCCCCGGGACGCCGCCGACGGCTACGACGCGGGCGAGCTGCTGATGATGCCGCCCACCATCTCCACCCTGCGCTCCCTGGAGCCGTACCGGGCCGCCGCCGACGCCCTCGCGGCGGCCGGCGCCCAGGACCTCGCTCCGGTGCTGGCCGAGGCCGTGCTGGAGGACGGGGTGGTCGTGCTCAGCTGGCCGGGCCACGACGAGTTCACCAAGCGCGTCACCCTCGGAGGAGGCCCCGTATGACCGACGCAGCCGCCCTGCCCGGCCAGCCCCGCGGAACGGTCGTCTCCGGACCGGCCACCGCCCGTGCGGTCAACGTCCTGGCGCCCAACCCGTCGGCCATGACCCTGGACGGCACCAACACCTGGCTGGTCTCCGAGCCCGGCTCCGAACTCGCCGTCGTCATCGACCCGGGCCCCCTCGACGAGGCGCACCTGCGGGCCGTCATCGCCACCGCCGAGCAGGCCGGCAAGCGCGTCGCGCTCACCCTCCTCACCCACGGCCACCCCGACCACGCCGAGGGCGCCGGCCGCTTCGCCGAGCTGACCGGCACCAAGGTGCGCGCACTGGACCCCGCGCTGCGCCTGGGCGACGAGGGCCTGGCCGCCGGGGACGTGATCCGCACCGGCGGCCTGGAGCTGCGGGTCGTGCCCACCCCCGGGCACACCTCGGACTCCCTCTGCTTCCACCTGCCGGCCGACCGGGCCGTGCTCACCGGCGACACCATCCTCGGCCGCGGTACGACGGTCGTCGCGCACCCCGACGGCCGCCTGGGCGACTACCTGGACTCCCTGCGCCGCCTGCGCTCCCTCACCGTCGACGACGGGGTCCACACCGTGCTCCCGGGGCACGGGCCGGTCCTGGAGGACGCCCAGGGCGCCGTGGAGTACTACCTGGCCCACCGCGCCCACCGGCTCGCCCAGGTCGAGACGGCGGTCGAGGACGGCCTCCTCACCCCGGAGGCCGTCGTCGCGCACGTCTACGCGGACGTGGACCGCTCCCTGTGGCCCGCCGCCGAATGGTCCGTCCGGGCCCAGCTCGAGTACCTTCGCGATCACGGACTGATCCCGGGGGGACCTGAATGAACACGCTGTACGTCCTGATGGCGCTGCTCGCGGCCGCGGGATGGATCACCTCGACGGTGACCCTGCGGATGCGCGCCCTCCAGGACCGCGCGGACCGGCTGGAGCGGCGGCTGGGCCTGGTCCTGGACCACCTGGGCATCGAGGAGCCGGAGCCGGCCGGGATGGACGCGGTACGGGCGCTGATGCGCGAGGGCCGGACCGTCTCGGCGATCAAGGCCTACCGCGAGACCACCGGCGCGGGCCTGGCGGAGGCCAAGAAGGCCGTCGAGTCCCTCGACCTCAAGGTCTAGCCCTCAGCCCTCAGCCCTCAGGGCTCACCCCTCAGCCCTCAGGGCTCCGGCCTCAGGCCTCCGGGCGCGGGGCCTTCGTGCCGTGCCGCGCCGTGTACTCGGCGGCCAGCCAGGGCCCGAGGTCGTCCAGGTAGCTGCGCGCCACGTCCGGGTCCCCGACCGGGGCCAGGGCCACGGCGGCCGCCTCCCGCAGCTGCGCCGCCCGCTCGGGGTGGTAGCGGCCGAAGACCTCGGCGGACTCGGTGAGGTCGCTCGTCCAGCCGCCCCACTCGGGCATGACCAGCGTGAAGGCGGTCCGCACCAGGTGCCGGGAGAAGAACCGGTTCATCCGGCGGAACTCGGCGGGCTCCGAGGCGGCCTCGAACCGGGCCCGCCACCGGGGCAGCAGGGCGGCCAGGTCGCCGTTGGTCTCGCGGGCGAGCTGGCCGTCGGGACGGTACCGGGGGAGGTGCTCGGCCAGATCGGCGCCGAGCAGCGGGGTGCACAGGCACGCCAGGAACCAGCCCAGGTCGTACCGTTCCCCCTCGCTCAGCAGCCGGTCCTTGCCGTACAGCAGGATCCCGACGCCGTCGATCGCCGGGAAGTCCTGGTCGAGCCCGCGGCCCAGCACCTCGGCCGTGTCCCGGTCCTCGTCGGCGGGCTCCCGGTGCAGGGCGATCAGCAGGTCGAGGTCGGAGATTCCGGGCCGGGCGGTGCCGCGCGGCACCGAGCCGTACAGGTAGGCGCTGTGCAGCCGGCCCCCGTACGCCTCCACGAGCCGCCCGCGCGCGGCGGCGACGAGGTCCGCGAACGCGGGCTGGATCCGCCCGAGGGAACCCTCCCGCTCGATGTACCCGTCCGCGTCCAGCCCTCTGCGCTCCATGGGCCCCACTCTGCACGCCGGACCCCCCTGGCCCCACGCATTTACCGCCGGCGCCGCGCACGCGGAGGGGCCCCGTCCGACAGCCGGACGGGGCCCCTCCGTAGAACTCCGCGCTACGTCAGCGCGAGCGCTTGGCGAGCCGCTCCACGTCCAGCAGGATCACGGCGCGGGCCTCCAGGCGCAGCCAGCCGCGGCCGGCGAAGTCGGCGAGGGCCTTGTTCACGGTCTCGCGCGAGGCGCCGACGAGCTGGGCCAGCTCCTCCTGCGTCAGGTCGTGGACGACGTGGATGCCCTCCTCCGACTGGACGCCGAAGCGGCGCGACAGGTCGAGGAGCGCACGGGCCACACGGCCCGGGACGTCGGAGAAGACCAGGTCGGACATCTGGTCGTTGGTCTTGCGCAGGCGCCGGGCGACGGCGCGCAGCAGCGCGGTCGCGACCTCGGGCCGGGCGTTCAGCCAGGGCTGGAGGTCGCTGTGGCCCAGGCCCAGGAGCTTGACCTCGGTCAGGGCGGTGGCGGTGGCGGTGCGCGGGCCCGGGTCGAAGAGCGACAGCTCGCCGATCAGCTCGCCGGGGCCGAGGACGGCCAGCATGTTCTCGCGGCCGTCGGGGGAGGTGCGGTGCAGCTTCACCTTGCCCTCGGTCACGACGTACAGCCGGTCACCGGGGTCGCCCTCGTGGAACAGGGCGTCACCGCGTGCGAGGGTCACCTCGCCCATGGAGGCGCGGAGCTCCGCGGCCTGCTCGTCATCGAGCGCCGCGAAGAGCGGGGCGCGCCGCAGAACGTCGTCCACGAGTCTCTCTCCTATGTCGACCGGCCAGTGGGGACCGTTCCCCATTTTGCCGGACGGCTCAAACAGTGCGATCAATCACAAGGATGCCGGACGGACGGGCGTGCTGTGCGGCGAGAGGCCGATCGGGGTGGTGTTACCTGAGGTCCGGGCGGGGTGTCAGGCCCCGGCCTTAGGCTGGCCGGGTGTCCAATATGCCGGTGAGAGCACAGGCCAAGGGGTCCGCGGGAGTGACGGCGGCCCAGAATTCAGCCGTGGGCGAACAGGCCCCCGCGGCGACGTCCGAAAAGGCCCGACCTGCCCCCCAGGGCAAAGCTTCGGCCAAGAAAACGCGGGCGGTGACGAAGGCCGGTGCCGCCGGGGCCGCGGGAGCCGCGAAGGCCGTGAAACCCGCCAAGGCGCCCGCGGCGCCGAAGCCCGAGTCCCGCCTGGCCATGATCCGCCGGGCCCGCCGCATCAACCGCGAGCTCGCCGAGGTGTACCCGTACGCCCACCCGGAGCTGGACTTCCGCAACCCCTTCGAGCTGCTGGTCGCCACCGTGCTCTCCGCGCAGACCACCGACCTGCGCGTGAACCAGACGACCCCGGCCCTCTTCGCCGCCTACCCCACCCCCGAGGACATGGCGGCGGCCGTGCCGGAGGAGCTGGAGGAGATCATTCGGCCGACCGGGTTCTTCCGGGCCAAGGCGAAGTCCCTCATGGGCCTCTCGCAGGCGCTGCGCGACGATTTCGGCGGTGAGGTGCCGGGCCGGATAGAGGACCTGGTCAAGCTGCCGGGAGTGGGCCGCAAGACGGCGAACGTCGTCCTCGGCAACGTCTTCGGGGTCCCCGGGATCACCGTCGACACCCACTTCGGACGGCTGGTGCGCCGGTTCAAGTGGACCGAGCAGGAGGACCCGGAGAAGGTCGAGGCGGAGATCTGCGCGATCTTCCCGAAGAGCGAGTGGACGATGCTCTCGCACCGCGTCGTCTTCCACGGCCGCCGGATCTGCCACGCCCGCAAGCCCGCCTGCGGCGCCTGCCCCATCGCCCCGCTCTGCCCGGCCTACGGGGAGGGCGAGACCGACCCGGAGAAGGCGAAGAAGCTGCTGAAGTACGAGAAGGGCGGCCAGCCGGGCCAGCGGCTCTCCCCGCCCCCGGACTACCCGGGCCTCCCGGCCGCGCCCCTGGGGGCCCGTACGGAGCCCTGAGCGGGGCACGGGTGCCGCCCGGGGGAGC
The DNA here is from genome assembly GCF_040684675.1 of Streptomyces sp. NPDC089915. NCBI lineage: Bacteria > Bacillati > Actinomycetota > Actinomycetes > Kitasatosporales > Streptomycetaceae > Streptomyces > Streptomyces sp. NPDC089915. Next base: position 69,122 of record NZ_JBFBGN010000003.1, read on the forward strand.
GCGGCCGCGCCGCCGCGCGCCCCCGGCGGAACGAATCGGTACCCGGGCCGCGTTCAGCGGACGGGGAGAACACGGACAGGGGTTGCCCATGACGAGCGGTACGCAGGACGACACGACGGCGGAGGCGGAGCGCCGGGCCGCCGGGCCGGCGCTCACGACCGCCGGCCTGCCCGGCTGGCTCGACCCCGTCGTCGAGGCGGCCCGGACGGTCCGGCCCCGCCAGCTCAGCCGCTTCCTGCCCCCCGAGGACGGCGGGGGCCGCCAGTCCGCCGTGCTGATCCTCTTCGGGGAGGGCCCGCGCGGCCCCGAGATCCTGCTCCAGGAGCGCGCCGGCACCCTCCGCTCGCACGCGGGCCAGCCCTCCTTCCCCGGCGGCGCCCTCGACCCGGAGGACGGCGACCCGCACACCACCGGCCCGCTGCGCGCCGCGCTGCGCGAGGCCGAGGAGGAGACCGGCCTGGATCGGGAGGGCGTGCAGCTCTTCGGCGTCCTGCCCCGGCTCTACATCCCGGTCAGCGAGTTCGTCGTGACCCCGGTCCTCGGCTGGTGGCGCGCGCCCTCGCCGGTCGGCCCCGTGGACCCGGCGGAGACGGCCCGGGTCTTCACGGTGCCCGTGGCGGATCTCACGGACCCCGCCCACCGGGTCACCGTGGTCCACCCGAGGGGCCATCAGGGGCCCGCTTTCACCGTGGAATCGGCTCTGGTCTGGGGTTTCACCGCCGGCGTCATCGACCGGATCCTGCACTACGCCGGATGGGAGCGCCCGTGGGACCGCTCACGTCAGGTCCCGCTCGACTGGCACGCATGAGACGGTGACCCTCGTGAACGTGCTGGACATCCTGTTGCTGCTCGCGGCCGTGTGGTTCGCGATCGTCGGCTACCGCCAGGGCTTCGTCGTCGGCATCCTGTCGGTGATCGGGTTCCTGGGCGGTGGTCTCATCGCCGTGTCCCTGCTGCCGCTGATCTGGGACCGGGTGACGGACAACGGCACCCAGGTGTCCACCACGGTCGTGGTGATCGCCGTCGTGGTCATCATCATCTGCGCCTCGATCGGGCAGGCGCTGACCACGCATCTGGGCAACCGCCTCAGACGCCACATCACCTGGTCGCCGGCGCGCGCGCTCGACGCGACCGGCGGCGCGCTGGTCAACGTCGTCGCGATGCTGCTGGTGGCCTGGCTGATCGGCTCCGCCCTGGCCGGGACCTCGCTGCCCACGCTGGGCAAGGAGGTCCGCAACTCCAAGGTGCTGCTGGGCGTGTCGCGGGTGCTGCCCGCCCAGGCCAACACCTGGTTCTCGGACTTCAGCTCCACCCTCGCCCGCAACGGCCTCCCGCAGGTCTTCAGCCCCTTCTCGAACGAGCCCATCACCGAGGTGAAGCCGCCCGACCCGGCGCTCGCCGGCAGCGTGGTGGCCCAGCAGGCCAGGCTCTCCATCGTGAAGGTCGTCGGCACGGCGCCCAGCTGCAGCAAGGTCCTGGAGGGCACCGGCTTCGTCTTCGCCCCCGGCAAGGTGATGACCAACGCCCATGTCGTCGGCGGGGTGGTCGAGCCGACCGTGCAGGTCGGCGGCGAGGGCAAGCTCTACGACGGCAAGGTCGTGCTCTACGACTGGGAGCGCGACATCGCCGTCCTCGACGTGCCGAAGCTGCGCGCCCCGGCCCTGGAGTTCACCGAGAAGGACGCGACGAGCAGCAGCGACGCGATCGTCGCCGGCTTCCCGGAGAACGGCGGCTACGACGTCCGCGCGGCGCGCGTCCGCGGCCGGATCAACGCCAACGGCCCGGACATCTACCACCGGGGCACCGTCCGCCGCGACGTCTACTCGCTCTACGCGACCGTCCGCCAGGGCAACTCCGGCGGCCCGCTGCTCACGCCGGAGGGCCGGGTGTACGGGGTCGTCTTCGCGAAGTCGCTGGACGACCCGAACACCGGGTACGCCCTGACGGCGGACGAGATCCGGGACGACATCCGGATCGGCAGGATCGCCGACCGGCGGGTCGACACCCAGGGCTGCGCCCTCTGACCCCGGGCCGCCTCCTCCCGTCCCGGGTCCGGCCCGGGGCAGGAGGGAGCGGCGCGCCGCTACACCCGTGGATGGCGCAGGCGCGCCGACACCCAGCGGGCGCGGCGGCGCAGGATGCGCGGAATCCCGAGCCGGGGGTCGTGGCCTTCCCGGCCGGCCCCCCTGTCGTGCGTACCCGGCACCGTGGCCGAGCGGCGTTCGCGTGCGGTGTCACCGTGGTCGTGCGTCCAGCCCATACAACGAGCTGTGCCCGGCCTCCAAGGTCGGTAACCCCGTCCGGGGCGGCCAATTGGCCTATGCGCCGGGCAATTGAAAGACCGTAAGACCGTCGTACGGATAAACTGCGGGCCCGTCAGGAACCGGTCACCGGCCCGTCAGGTATTGGCCAAAGCCCCGTCAGGGGCGGTCAGGCTCCGGGTCCTTGAGCCAGTTCACCAGCTCGGCGGAGAAGGCGGCCGGGTCCTCCTCGTGGGGGAAGTGCCCCAGGCCGTCGAAGAGCCGCCAGCGGTAGGGGGCCTCGACGTACTCCCCGGATCCGGCGGCGCTGCGGGTGCGCATCACCGGGTCCAGCGAGCCGTGCAGGTGCAGCGTCGGCACCCGTACGGGCCGCTTCATCCGGCGGTAGAACTGGAGCCCGTCCGGGCGGGCCATCGACCGCATCATCCAGCGGTAGGGCTCGATCGAGCAGTGCGCGGTGGACGGGATGCACATCGCCCGCCGGTACACGCCGAGCGCCTCCTCGTCCGCGCCGTCCTCCTGGAGCCGGGGCCCGGACCATTCGCGGATCAGCTCTCCCACGAGGGCCCCGTCGTCGGCGACCAGCTGCCGCTCGGGGACGAACGGCCGCTGGAAGCCCCAGATGTGGGAGCTCGCCCGGGTCTGGCCGAGGTCGCCCAGCATGGCCGAGCGCCAGCGGCGCGGGTGCGGCATGGAGGAGACGACCAGCCGGCGCACCAGCTTGGGCCGCATCACGGCGGCCGTCCAGGCGAGGTAGCCGCCGAGGTCGTGCCCGACGAGGGCGGCGTCGGGCTCGCCGAGGGACCGGATGACCCCGGTGATGTCCAGCGCGAGGTTCGCGGGGTCGTAGCCGCGCGGGGTGCGGTCGCTGCCGCCCACCCCGCGCAGGTCCATCGCCACCGCGCGGTACCCGGCGTCCGCGAGGGCGGTCAGCTGGTGCCGCCAGGTCCACCAGAACTGCGGGAAGCCGTGCAGCAGGAGGACCAGCGGCCCGTCGCCGAGCTCCGCGACATGGAACCGGGCGCCGTTGGCGGCGACGTCCCGGTGGGTCACCGCCCTGCCGTCCGGCAGGGCGATCCGTACCGCCGTGGCGGCGGTGGGCGGAGTGCTGGAGTCCGGCGAGGGGGCTGTCATGAGGACGAGCGTCCCACACCCACGGCCTGGTCACTGAACGGCCGGGGATGCGGCTTGACGGTTCCCACCAGCGCCGCCGTCTGCTTGACGGAGTCCATCGTCTTCACCGGCGGCTTGATCTTCTTGAACTTCGCCACCGCCAGCAGCCCGATCAGGCCCGCCAGCAGCCAGAACGCGCCGCCGACGATGAGGAAGGACCAGGCGAGCCCGAGACCGAGGTTGTGGATGCCGTAGGCCGCGGCGAAACTCAGTACGGGGAGGGAGAAGAGCACGAGCACGCCGGCCGCGATCGCGGCGCCGCTGCCGATGCCCGCGCGCTTGACGTCCTGCTTGATCTCCACCTTGGCGAGCGCGATCTCGTCGTGCACCAGGGCGGACATCTCGGCGGTGGCCGCGGCGACGAGCTGGCCCAGGGTCCGCTCGGCCCCCGGAGCCCCTTGGTCCACTGCGCTCATCTCTGTCTCCCTCTGTCGTCGTCTGCCGGCGGCTGTCCTCCGTCGTCAGTCAGATCATGCCGGACGGTCGGCCCGCGTGCTGGACCCGCCCGTTGCTTCGCCCGCGCCGTCGCCCGGCTCCGGGTCCACCGCCAGGGCGGTGGCGGCGGCCCGGCGGCGGTGCTCCGCGGCCTTCTCCTCGTGGATCCGCGCCATCCGCAGGTGGTACTCCGGGTTGCCCTCCTCGTAGATGTCCGGGATCCCGTCGTTGTCCTCGTCGCGCTCCTCGGCCTCCGTCAGGGCGCGGTACTTGCGGTTGCGCAGTTTGAGCATGACGCCGGCGACGACCGCCGCGATCAGCGAGCCGAGCAGGACCGCTGCCTTGACCTCGTCGGTGAGGACGGGGTCCTCGGTGAAGGCGAGTTCGCCGATCAGCAGGGAGACGGTGAAGCCGATGCCGGCGAGTGAGGCCACGGCCAGCACGTCGGGCCAGGCCAGGTCCTCGCTCAGCTCGGCCCGGGTGAAGCGGGCGGCCAGCCAGGTGCCGCCGAAGATGCCCACCGTCTTGCCGACGACCAGGCCGAGGACCACGCCGAGGGTCTCCGGGCGGGTGAAGACCTGCGCGACCGCCCCGCCGGAGAGCGAGACCCCGGCGGAGAACAGCGCGAAGAGGGGTACGGCCAGGCCCGCCGACAGGGGCCGGACCAGGTGTTCGATGTGCTCGCCGGGGGAGTGGGCCTCCCCTTCCCGGCGGGTGCAGCGCAGCATCAGGCCCATGGCGACGCCGGCGATGGTGGCGTGGACCCCGCTGTTGTACATCAGGCCCCAGTTGACCAGGGCGAGCGGGACGTAGACGTACCAGCCGCGGACGCCGGAGCGCAGCAGGAACCAGAAGAGGACCAGGCCCGCCACGGCGCCGCCCAGCGCCGCGAAGTCGATGCTGCTGGTGAAGAACACCGCGATGATCAGGATGGCGAAGAGGTCGTCGACGACGGCCAGGGTCAGCAGGAAGGCGCGCAGCGCGGAGGGCAGCGAGGTGCCGATGACCGCGAGGACGGCGAGGGCGAAGGCGATGTCGGTGGCGGTGGGGACCGCCCAGCCGTCGGTCGAGCCGCCGCCGAGGGTGTTGACCAGCAGGTAGACCAGGGCCGGTACGGCCATGCCGCAGAGCGCGGCGACGACGGGGAGCGCGGCGGCCTTGGCGTCGCGCAGGTCGCCCGCGACGAGTTCGCGTTTGAGCTCGATGCCGGCGACGAAGAAGAAGACGGCGAGCAGTCCGTCGGCCGCCCAGTGCTGGAGCGAGAGGTCCAGGCCGAGGGAGGCGGGGCCTATGTGGAAGGACCGGACGCTGTCGTAGGCGCCCGAGAGGGCCGGGATGTTCGCCCACAGCAGGGCGGCGATCGCGGCCACCAGCAGGAGCACGCCGCCGACGGTCTCGGTGCGCAGCGCGTCCGCGACGAAGCGGCGCTCGGGGAGGGAGAGGCGTCCGAGCAGCTTGCGGCGGGGAGCGGGCGTGGCGGCCACGGGGGAACCTCCGGTCGGTCGACGGCATGACACATGCAGTTGCCGACCAGACTTCCCGGCGCACCCAGAGACGTAGAGACTTTTAGAGCGTCAAATCTTGACGCTTCTCATATTTTACAGGGTCCGTTCGGTCGTATCGGGTGATCTTCACCTTAAACGGATGGAGGGCGTCCGGCGCGCTGTGCGCCGGACGCCCTCCAGGGCGGTTCGAGCCCGCCGCGGGTCAGTCCTCGTCGGAGGCGCTGGGCAGCTTCGTCTGGATCAGGTCCATCACGGAGGAGTCGGCGAGCGTGGTGACGTCACCGACCTCGCGGTTCTCCGCCACGTCGCGCAGCAGACGGCGCATGATCTTGCCGGAGCGGGTCTTCGGCAGCTCCTGCACCGGCAGGATCCGCTTCGGCTTGGCGATCGGGCCGAGCGTGGCGCCCACGTGGTTGCGCAGCTCCGCGACCAGGCCCTCGGTCTCCGAGGCGCTGCCGCGCAGGATGACGAAGGCCACGATCGACTGGCCGGTGGTCTCGTCGGCCGCGCCGACCACGGCGGCCTCGGCGACCGAGGGGTGGGAGACGAGCGCCGACTCCACCTCGGTGGTGGAGATGTTGTGGCCCGACACGAGCATCACGTCGTCGACGCGGCCCAGCAGCCAGATGTCGCCGTCGTCGTCCTTCTTGGCGCCGTCGCCCGCGAAGTAGCGGCCCTCGAAGCGGGACCAGTAGGTGTCGATGAACCGCTGGTCGTCGCCCCAGATGGTGCGCAGCATCGACGGCCACGGCTCGGTGAGGACCAGGTAGCCGCCCCCGCCGTTCGGGACCTCGTGGCCCTCGTCGTCGACGACGGTGGCGCCGATGCCGGGCAGGGCGCGCTGGGCCGAGCCCGGCTTGGTCGCGGTGACGCCCGGCAGCGGGGAGATCATCATCGCGCCGGTCTCGGTCTGCCACCAGGTGTCCACGATCGGGCAGCGGTCGCCGCCGATGTGCTTGCGGTACCAGATCCAGGCCTCGGGGTTGATCGGCTCGCCGACCGAGCCGAGCACGCGCAGGCTCGACAGGTCGAACTTCGCGGGGATGTCGTCGCCCCACTTCATGAACGTGCGGATCGCGGTGGGCGCGGTGTAGAGGATGGTGACGCCGTACTTCTGCACGACCTCCCAGAACCGGCCCTGGTGCGGGGTGTCCGGCGTGCCCTCGTACATCACCTGGGTGGCGCCGTTGGCCAGCGGGCCGTAGACGATGTAGGAGTGCCCGGTGACCCAGCCGATGTCGGCGGTGCACCAGTAGACGTCGCTCTCCGGCTTCAGGTCGAAGACGGCGTGGTGGGTGTACGAGGCCTGCGTGAGGTATCCGCCGGAGGTGTGCAGGATGCCCTTGGGCTTACCCGTGGTCCCCGAGGTGTAGAGGATGAAGAGCGGGTGCTCGGCGTCGAAGGCCTGCGGGGCGTGCTCGGTGGACTGGCGTCCGACGAGGTCGTGCCACCACACGTCGCGGCCCTCGGTGAAGGCGGTGTCCTGGCCGGTGCGGCGGACGACGAGCACGTGCTCGACCTGCGGGCACTTGGCGACGGCCTCGTCGATGGCGGGCTTGAGCGCGCTGGGCTTGCCGCGGCGGTAGCCGCCGTCGGCGGTGATGACCAGCTTGGCGTCGGCGTCCTGGATGCGCGAGGCGACGGCGTCGGCGGAGAAGCCGCCGAAGACCACCGAGTGCGCGGCGCCGACGCGGGCGCACGCGAGCATCGCGACGACGGCCTCGGGGATCATCGGCAGGTAGACGGCGACCCGGTCGCCCGCCTGGACGCCGAGCTCGGTGAGGGCGTTCGCGGCCTGCGAGACCTCGTCCTTGAGCTGGGCGTAGGTGATCGAGCGGCTGTCGCCGGGCTCGCCCTCGAAGTGGATGGCGACGCGCTCGCCGTTGCCGGCCGCCACGTGCCGGTCCACGCAGTTGTACGCGACGTTCAGCTTGCCGTCGGCGAACCACTTCGCGAAGGGCGGGTTGCTCCAGTCGAGCGTCTCGGTGGGCTCGGTGTCCCAGGAAAGCCGTCGGGCCTGCTCGGCCCAGAAGCCCAGCCGGTCCGCGTCGGCCCGCGCGTAGGCGGCCTCGGTCACATTCGCGGTGGCGGCCAGATCGGCGGGCGGTGCGAACCGCCGCTCCTCTTTCAGCAGGTTGGCCAGGCTTTCGTTGCTCACGACATCTCCCTTTCCCAGGGTGTCCGTTGTCCCCCGGGCATAGCTGTGTCCCCGGGGACAGCTCATCAGTCAGACGCCCAGGTGACAAGGGGTTGCCGAAAATTGGTTTAGACCTATACCACGACTGGGCCCGTGCCCGCCGTCGCGGGCGTGCCGACGGCCCCTTCCCGCGACGGGCGCGGGCAAGGGGCCGACAGCTTGCACGGATACGGGAGGGTATCGGTTCGAGAGGGCCTCTGGTCAGGCGTTCTGGCCGACACTGTCGAAAACCCGACAGTCGAAGAAGTCCTCCCCGGCGGACAGGAGGTAGGCCTGGGCCTCACCCACGTGGAAGTACATCCCGTGCAGCTCGAGCGTTCCCTCGGCGAGTCGCCGGGCCACCGACTCGTGGGCCCGCAGGTGCTCCAGCTGCTGCACCACGTTGGTCAGGCAGAGCTGCTCCACCGCGTCGGCCGGGAGCCGTCCCGAGATCCGGGCCCAGGCGTGGTGCCGGCTGCCCATCCGCTTCAGGCTGGGCAGACCGTGCCTGAGCCAGCGGGTCAGCGGGGTGACCGGAGCACCCGGCCGGGAGTTGAGCAGGGCCTGCATGGCCCCGCAGCCCGAGTGCCCGCACACGGTGATGCTGGAGACCTGGAGCACGTCCACGGCGTACTCGATGGCCGCCGCGACGGAGTCGTCGCCGGACTCCGCACCGGGCAGCGGGACGAGATTGCCCACGTTGCGCACGGTGAACAGGTCGCCCGGGCCGCTGGCGGTGATCATGCTGGTGACCAGGCGGGAGTCCGCGCAGGTCAGGAAGAGCTGCGAGGGCCGCTGCCCCTCGCGGGCCAGCCGGGCCAGCTCCTCCCGCACGTGCGGGGCGGTGTCCCGCTGGAAGGCGCCGATCCCGCTGGCGAGTTGCCCCGCCCCGGGCCGTACGGCGGCCGCCGCCGAGGCGCCGGGGACCCCGGGCGCGCCGGGAACCGTACGGAGTTCCGCGCTCTCGGCCCCGGTGGCGCCGCCACCTCCCGCCGGGGCGGTGGACGCGGCCGGGGCGGCCCGGTGGTCGCAGTGGTTCTGCCAGGGCGTCCACGGGCGGCAGCAGTGGTGCGCCCCCCGGCCCGCCTCGGCCCGGTGTCCGCCGGACGCCGCGCCGGCCCGGGCGCCGGATCCGCCGTCCCCGCCGGACGGGAGGCCGCCCGCTGCCTCCGCGGCCGCGCCGGAGAACGCCGCGCCGGAGAACGCCGCGCCGCCCCGGCCGGTCAGTTCGAGCGAGCCCCCGTGCGCCAGGTGCGACTCCTGCCAGTCGTGCAGGGTCTCGTAGGCGGCGTGGTCCATGAACGAGCCGTCCAGCTCGACCACGGCGTGCCCGCCGTGCGGCACCTGGTTCAGCACCCGGCTCAGCCGGGGGACCGCCAGGAAGGTCAACTGCCCGCGCACCGTGACCCGGTGGCCGGCCCCGGACTCCTCGACCGTGATCCGGGTCCGGGCCAGCCGGCGCAGCGCCAGGGCCACGGCCACCGCGATCCCGACGGCCACGCCCTCCAGCACCCCGCCCAGCACCACGGCCGCGATCGTGGTCGCGTAGACGAGGACCTCGCGGTGCCGGGTGACCGTCCGCAGGTGCGTGATGCTGACCATCTGGACCCCGACGAACATCACCAGCGCGGCCAGGGCCGCGAGGGGGATCAGGTCCAGGACCGGGACGAGCAGCCCGGCCGCGAGCACCACCCAGAGCCCGTGGAACATGGCTGATTTCCGGCTGACGGCACCCGACTTCACATTGGCCACGCTGCGCACGGCCACACCCGTGACGGGCAGTCCGCCCAGCAGCCCGGAGACGATGTTGGCCGCGCCCTGGCCGCGCAGTTCGCGGTCCAGGTCGGCACGGGGCGGACGGTCCTCCGTACCGCGCTCGGAGGCGATCAGTTTGTCGGTGGCGACCGAGGACAGCAGGGACTCCACGCTGCCGACCAGCGTGATCGTCAGGACGGCGGCGATCAGCCCGAGCACCGGCCCCTCGGGCAGCTCCGGCAGCGCGTGGCTGCTCCAGGACGGCAGGTCGACCCGGGGCAGGGCGAGTCCGGCCAGGGCCGCGAACGCCGTGGCCGAGGCGACGGCGGCCAGCGCGGCCGGCACCTTCCGCAGGGCCCGGCCGGCCCGCCCGGGAAGCCGGTTCCAGCCGAGCAGGACGCACAGCGTCAGCGCGCTCACCGCCAGCGCGGCCGGATGCGGATCGGCCAACTGGGCGGGCAGGCCGACCACATTGGCCACGGCCGAGCTCTGCGGGGTGCCGCCGAGGACGATGTGCAGCTGGGCCAGCGCGATCGTCACCCCGATGCCGGCGAGCATCCCGTGCACGATGGCCGGGCTCACCATGAGCGCGGACCGCGCGGTGCGCAGGAAGGCGAGCCCGAGCTGGCAGCAGCCCGCGAGGACGGTGATGGCGCAGGTGGTGCGCCACCCGTAGCGCTGGATCAACTCGGCCGTCACGACCGTGAGTCCGGCGGCGGGGCCGCTCACCTGGAGGGGCGCGCCGCCGAGCCGGCCGGCCACGATCCCGCCCACCGCCGCGGCCACCAGCCCCGCCTGCAGGGGGGCGCCGGTGGCCAGGGCGATGCCGAGGGAGAGCGGCAGGGCGATCAGGAAGACGGCTGCGGAGGCGGACAGGTCGGCCGGGAGGTCCTTGCGGAAGTTCCTCGCGCCCGGTGGCTGCCGGGTGGCGGATGGGGCTGATGCGGTGGCTGTCATGGGGTCCCGTCTCCTCTGGGGAGGGATGAAGCGGCGGGAGTCTCAACACTCGGTAAATGGATGGTAATGGAGAGTAAAGAAGAGAGGGAGGTAATACGGGCAAACAGCCTAGAAACCCACCCTTGAGGGTGATTAAGCATTTTGTCTGGCTTGTCACACCTTCCTAAAACCGCACCGCATGGGACGTTGCGTCGCGAACGTCCTGCATCGGTACTGCGAGGGAGAGGTGTGCGGATGATGGCCGCCACGAAGAAGATCGCCGGCGGGCTGGTCGCCACGGCCCTGGTCCTGTGCGCCGCCGGGTGCAGCGGCTCGGGGTCCGCGGACCGCGCGGCCCCCGGCGCGCCGAACGGGAGGAAGGGCGCCGCCGCCCCCGAGGCCCCCGGCAGCGTCAACCGTCCCATCGGCGACGGTTCGACCGCCTACACCGGTCCGCAGCCGAACGTGCGGAAGCCGCAGAAGCTGAAGCCCGGTGAGAAGCCCCCGCAGTTCGTGGTGTTCTCCTGGGACGGGGCCGGCGAGGACAGCCAGAAGCTCTTCTCGCACTTCCGCGAGGTCGGCAAGGAGTACAACGCGCGGATGACGTACTTCCTCAGCGGCGTGTACATGCTGCCGGAGGAGAAGCGTTCCCTCTACACCGCGCCGCAGCACTCGCCGGGCCGCTCCGACATCGGTTTCGGCGACCTCCAGGGCATCAAGGACACCGCCACCCAGGTCCGCGCGGCCTGGCTGGAGGGCAATGAGATCGGCACCCACTTCAACGGCCACTTCTGCGGCCCGGACGGCGGCGTCGGCACCTGGTCCGTCGAGGAGTGGAAGAGCGAGATCAACCAGGCCAAGTCCTTCGTCAAGAACTGGAAGACGAACGCCGGCCTGAAGGAGATGGACCCGCTCCCCTTCGACTACGACAAGGAGCTCATCGGCGCCCGCACCCCCTGCCTCGAAGGCCAGAAGAACTTCATGCTGGCGGCCAAGGACATGGGCTTCCGCTACGACTCCAGCGGGATCAGCAAGCAGGTCTGGCCCAAGAGGACGGACGGGCTGTGGGACCTCCCGCTCCAGCTGGTGCCGATGCCCGGCCGGGCCTTCGACACGCTGAGCATGGACTACAACTACATGGTCAACCAGTCCGGTACGACCACCCAGGGCGACCCCTCCCAGCACCAGTACTGGGGCGACCAGATGCGCGACGGCCTCAAGCAGGCCTTCGACCGGGCCTACGAGGGCAACCGCGCACCGCTGATCATCGGCAACCACTTCGAGTCGTGGAACGGCGGCACCTACATGCACGCCGTCGAGGAGTCCATCAAGAGCATGTGCGGCCGGCCGGAGGTCCGCTGCGTGCCCTTCCGCGAACTGGCCGACTGGCTGGACGCCCAGGACCCGAAGACGCTCGACTGGCTGCGCGGCCTGGAGGTCGGCCAGGCGCCGAAGGAGGGCTGGACCAAGTTCCTCACCGCGGGGCCGCCGGCCGCCCCGGCCGCCCCGGCGCCGGGCAAGGTCAAGCCGGCTGCGGGGTCGGCCGGAGAGCCCGACGAGGGCTGACCAGGCCCTCGTGGAGGACGAAGCCGGGGTCGACCTGCTCCGCCAGGTCGACCCCGGTCTTGGCGTTGCCCCAGCTCTCCGCGTTGCGCAGGTGGAAGTGGACCATCTGTTCGGTGTACTTGCCCCAGTCGCGGCCGGAGTAGGAGTCCTCCGCCGCCTCCCGGAGGGCCTGCAGGGCGAGCCGGTTGGTCGCCTCCAGCAGCTCGAACGGGGCCGGGCGGCCCCGTTCCATCGCCCGCACCCAGTCCGAGTGCCCGAAGGTGACCAGCAGGTCCTCGCCGACCTCGTCCTGGAGGAACTCGATGTCCTCCGGCCCCTGCACCTTGTTGCCGACGACCCGCAGCGACACCCCGAAGTCCCGGGCGTACTCCTTGTACTGGCGGTAGACGGAGACGCCCTTGCGGGTGGGCTCGGCGACCAGGAAGGTCATGTCGAAGCGGGTGAACATGCCCGAGGCGAAGGAGTCCGAACCGGCCGTCATGTCGACGACGACGTACTCGTCCGGCCCGTCGACCAGGTGGTTGAGGCAGAGTTCGACCGCCCCGACCTTCGAGTGGTAGCAGGCCACCCCCAGGTCCGACTCGGTGAAGGGGCCCGTCGCCATCAGGCGCACGGGGTCGCCGTCCAGCAGCACCGTCCGCGCGCAGGCCTCGTAGACCGGGTTGTCCTCGTCCACCCGCAGCAGGCGCGAACCGGCCCCGGGCGGCGTCGTCTTGATCATGCTGTCGGCCGAGGCGATGCGCGGGTTCGACCCGCGCAGGTATTCCTTGATCAGGGGCAGGTGCGCGCCCAGTGCGGGCAGTGCGGCGGCCTCCTCCTCGGCGAGGCCCAGGGCGGCTCCGAGGTGCTGGTTGATGTCGGCGTCCACCGCGACGACGGGGGCCGCGCCGGCTGCGAGGTGGCGGATGAAGAGGGAGGACAGCGTCGTCTTGCCGCTGCCGCCCTTTCCCACGAAAGCGATCTTCATGTTCACCAAGCGTAGTGGCTCGACAGCGGGGTGTGGTCAAGGTGAGTGAAGAAGACCACTCCAAGGAGGGGTCGGTGCTATGGGTCCGCAGTGCGTAGGCTCCCTACTTATGAGTAGCGCTTCTGACCCGCTGGCGGCCCTGGGTGCCCTCCCGGGCGTCGCAGAGTCCGTGGAATCCGTACGCAAGGCCGTGGACCGGGTCTACGGGCACCGGGTCATGCGCCGGCGCGGCGGGGAGATCACCTCGGAGGCCGCGCTGCGCGGCGCCCGGGGCAGTGCGGCGCTCTCGGGGGCCGACTGGGCGCTGGAGGAGGTGCGCCGCCGGACCGACTTCGGCGCGGACCCGGAGGCGCTGACGGTCGGCGCGGCGCTGCGTCTGACGGCGGAGGGCGGCCAGCTGCTGAGCATCTGGCGGCAGTCCCCGATGCGCGTGCTCGCCCGGCTGCACCTGGTCGCCTCAGGCCGGGCGGAGGCGGGGGACGTGGTGGGCCGGCCGCGACTGGCCGGTGAGCCGGTGGACGAGCCGCTGGTGGACCTCCCGCTCCCGGACGCCGACGAGGTCGCGGGGCGGCTCGACGGGCTGTCCCGCGTGGTCATCGCGGGCGGGTCGGCCCCGGCCCTGGTGACGGCGGCGGTGGTGCACGGCGAGCTGCTGGCGCTGCGGCCCTTCGGCTCGCACAACGGCCTGGTGGCGCGTGCCGCGGAGCGGATCGTGCTGATCAACAGCGGTCTGGACCCGAAGGCGATCTGCCCGGCGGAGGTCGGCCACGCCGAACAGGGGGCGGAGGCCTACCTGGAGGCGTTCAAGGGGTACGTGTCCGGTACGGCGGACGGGATGGCGGCCTGGATCGCGCACTGCGGACGCGCGATCGAGCTCGGTGCGCGCGAGTCGACGGCGGTGTGCGAGGCGCTCCAGCGCGGCGCGGCGTAGGGCGGTACGCGCGGGTGGGGCCGGCGCGGGGCTGGCGCGGGTCCGGCGGCAGGCGGGCCCGGGCAAAGGGTTGCGGCGACACCGTACTGCTCTGGTGTCGCCGCTGGCATTCACGCCCAGTTACCAAGCGTCCTCGATGGTGCCCATCAGGCCGGGTACTTTGCCCGTGGCCTGGTGCGGCTGGCCCGTAATCGACGGGTCGACGTCGCGTGGGTGCTCGGCGTTCCTGCTTCGGTCCGTGGGCCTTACTGCGTTTTAAAGATGATCCTCTCGGATGTTCTTTGGTCTCGCGGGCCGTGACTCCTTTGTACCTCGCTTCGGAGCGGAGTGAAACCCCTGGCCCGGGTTCTTTACTTTCCGGGACGATCCGGGTCCATTCGGACACCCGTATCGCCCCAGGTCGGGGCAAGTCTCCCGGGGTTCAGGCCGAGGTGAGGGCGGCCGCCCGCCGGCGGCTCGCGTACCAGACCAGCCCGGCCGTGGCGGCGGCCGCGCCGACCGCGACGGCGGCGACGAGAGCGGGGCGGGCGGGCACGGACAGCCCGGGCAGGCGCTGCTTCAGCCGGACCGGCTTGCTGAACACCAGCACCGGCCACTCCCGCGCGACCGCCTCGCGCCTCAGGGCCCGGTCGGGGTTGACCGCGTGCGGATGCCCGACGGCCTCCAGCATCGGTACATCGGTGATGGAGTCGCTGTACGCGTAGCACCGCGCGAGGTCGTAGCCCTCGGACTCGGCGAGCTCGCGCACCGCTTCCGCCTTGGTCGGGCCGTAGGCGTAGTACTCGATCTCCCCGGTGAAGCAGCCGTCCTCGCCGACCACCATGCGGGTGGCGACGACCCGGTCCGCGCCGAGCATCTCGCCGATGGGCTCGACGACTTCGGCGCCGGAGCTCGACACGATCACCACGTCACGGCCCGCGGTGTGGTGGGCCTCGATGAGGGACGCGGCCTCGTCGTAGATGATCGGGTCGATCAGGTCGTGCAGCGCTTCGGCCACGATCTCCCGCACCTGCCGGACGTTCCACCCCTTGCAGAGGGCGGACAGGTACTCGCGCATCCGCTCCATCTGGTCGTGGTCGGCGCCGCCGGCCAGGAAGATGAACTGGGTGTACGCGGTCCGCAGGACGGCCCGACGGTTGATCAGGCCGCCCTGGTAGAAGGACTTGCTGAACGTCAGGGCGCTGGACTTCGCAATGACCGTCTTGTCCAGGTCGAAGAAGGCGGCGGTCCGAGGCGAGGAGTGCGGCAAGGGCTGATTTTCCACGCACCGAGCATATGCGCCCACCATTCGGCGTAAGGTGTGGCGCGTGGGTTTGCCTGAGAAGGCTCTCGGGTACACCATGGAAGTCACGGATCGTTCGCGACCGTGCTAACCCGGTCTGGCTCCTCCCCCCCCGAGTCGGACCGTGGGGACGACCCCCGCTCTCCCCCCCGGCGGGGGTCGTCGCATGTCCGGACGCGGTTTGCGCCCCACACTTCGGTGTTCCGACGGACATCTTCCCGGCCCTTCCTTCTCGACGGGCCCGCCCTGCGCCGGCCCTCACCCCCTCTGACGCGTGACGCTGCGTAGTCGTTCCGGCGCACTCCGGAACTCACCCGCGGGGGTGGCGAAGATATTCACAAGCGCCTTCCCGTCCACAGTTTTCGAGCAAGATCCACTTCTTTTTCCGGATCCCTCCACCGTGATTCCAGCCGCGAAGTCCGCGGCGTGTGGATTTGCAGTGAGAAGGGGGCGGAGATCGTGGCTGGATCGAAGTCGTGTGAAGCGCTGGAGCCCGTCGTGGCGGGTGGGGGCGGGCCGTCCGCCCGTGCCGCGGGGGCCGGGCCCGGCGGCGGGCGGCCGCTGATCATCACCGAGGACCCGCTGCTCCTGGACGACCTGCTGCGGCTGTGCGCCGCCGCCGGCGCCGAGCCGCACGTGCACCATGCGGTGCCTGAGCAAAGCGGAACCGGGGGTGACCCCGGTGGCGGGAGTGACGCGGGCGCCGCCGGGGCTCGCGCGGGCGTCGGCTGGGACACCGCCCCACTCGTCCTCGTCGGGGACGACGCCGCCCGCCGGGTGCGCGGGGCGCCGCGGCGGGACGGGGTGTTCCTCGTCGGCCGCGACCTCGACGACCCCTTCGTCTGGCAGCGGGCGGTGGGGATCGGCGCCGAGGAGGTGCTGCGGCTGCCAGAAGCCGAGAACCGGCTCGTGGACCGCCTCGCCGACGTGGTCGAAGGGGCCGGGCGGCCCGCCCTCACCGTCGGGGTCATCGGCGGCAGCGGAGGCGCCGGCGCCTCCACCCTCGCCTGCGCCCTCGCGCTCCGCGCGGCCCGCGCCGGGGAGCGCACCATCCTCATTGACGGAGACCCCCTCGGCGGCGGCATGGACGTCCTGCTCGGCGGTGAGGGTGCCGAGGGGCTGCGCTGGCCGGACTTCGCCGCCTCGCGCGGCCGGGTCGGGGCCGGCGCGCTGGAGGAGTCCCTGCCCGAACTGCACGCGCTGCGGGTGCTGAGCTGGGACCGGGGCGACCGGGTGGTGGTGCCGCCCGCCGCGATGCGGTCCGTCGTGGCCGCCGCCCGCCGCAGGGGCGGGGTGGTCGTGGTCGACCTGCCCCGGCGGATCGACGAGACCGTGGCCGAGGTGCTGGCCCAGCTGGACCTCGTCCTGCTGGTGGTCCCCGGCGAGCTGCGGTCCGTGGCGGCGGCGGGCCGGGTCGCCGCCGGGGTGCGGATGGTGGCCCGGGACGTCCGCGTCGTCGTACGGGGCCGCTGCCGCCAGGGGCTCGACGCCGAAGCCGTCGCGGGGCTGCTCGGGGCGCCGCTGGCCGGCGAGGTGCCGGTGGAGGTGGGGCTCCCGGGGCGGGTGGCCGAAGGGGAACCGCCGGGGGCGCGGGGCGCGTTGGCCCGGTTCTGCGACGGCTTCTGGCAGCGGGCGCTCGGCCCGGCGCAGGGGGTGCCGGCATGAGCGCGGTCCTGCTCGACGCCGTGCGCCGGCGGCTGGCCGAGAGCGGCGCGGAGCCCACACCGGCCCGGGTCGCGGCGGCCCTGCGGGCACAGGGACGACTGCTCGGGGACGCGGAGGTGCTCGGCGTGGCCGCCGAACTGCGGTCCGAACTGGTCGGCGCGGGCCCGCTGGAGCGGCTGCTCGACGACCCCGGGGTCACCGACGTGCTGGTGGCCGCCCCGGACCGGGTGTGGGTGGACCGGGGCGGCGGGCTGGAGCTGACGGCGGTGACCTTCCCCGACGCCGAGGCCGTGCGCAGGCTGGCCCAGCGGCTGGCCGCCGTCGCCGGGCGGCGGCTGGACGACGCCCGGCCCTGGGTGGACGCCCGGATGCCGGACGGCACCCGGCTGCACGCCGTCCTCCCGCCGGTGGCCGTCGGGTCGGCGTGCCTGTCGCTGCGCGTGGTGCGGCCCAAGGCGTTCACGCTCGACGAGCTGGTCGCCGCCGGGACCCTGCCGCCGGGCGGGCAGCGGCTGCTGCGGGCGATGGTCGAGGCCCGGCTGTCCTTCCTCGTCTCGGGTGGGACGGGCACGGGCAAGACCACCCTCCTCAGCGCCCTGCTCGGACTGGTCGGTCACGCCGAACGGATCGTGCTGGCCGAGGACTCCGCCGAACTGAGGCCGGACCACCCCCATGTGGTGCGGCTGGAGACCCGGCCCGCGAACCAGGAGGGCGCGGGACTGGTCACCCTGGCCGACCTGGTCCGCCAGGCCCTGCGGATGCGCCCCGACCGGCTGGTGGTCGGCGAGGTGCGCGGCGCCGAGGTGGCCGACCTGCTGGCCGCCCTGAACACCGGTCATGAAGGGGGCTGTGGGACGGTCCACGCCAACGCCGCCGAGCACGTGCCCGCCCGGCTGGAGGCGCTCGGTACCGCCGCCGGGCTCGACCGGGCCTCCCTGCACAGCCAGTTGGCGGCCGCGCTGACCCTCGTGGTCCATCTGTCCCGGGAGCGGTCGGGGCGCCGGAAGGTGGCCGAGGTCCATGTGCTGGAGCGGGATCCGGCCGGGCTCGTGGTGACCGTGCCCGCGCTGCGGTGGGGTGCCCGCGGCTTCGTGCGGGAGCGGGGCTGGGAGCGGCTCGGCCCGCTGCTGCGGGGTGCGCGGTGAACGCCGGGGCGCTCGGGTCGGTGCCGGTGTTCGCCGGGGTGCTCTGCGCCGGGGCGGCCGCCTGGGGGCTGGCCGGGGGCGACGGGGCGGCCCGCCGGGCCCGGCTGGTGCTGGCCGGGGGAGTCCCCGTCGAGCGGGCCGGGCCGTCGCCCGGGTGGCGGATGGCGGCCGGGGTGCGGGCGCGGGCCTCGCGGTGGCGGGAGTGGGCGGGGCTCGCGGCGGGTCTGCTGGTCGCCGTACTGGGCGGGTCGGTGATCCCGCTGGTGCTGGGGGCGGCCTCGGTGCCGCTGCTGCGGCGGTGGCTGCGGGCCCGGGAGCGGGAGCGGGCCCGGGACGCCCGGGCCGCCGGGGTGGTGGAGCTGTGCGGGGCCGTGGTCGGCGAGTTGCGGGCCGGAGCCCAGCCGGGGCAGGCGCTGACGGCCGCGATACGGCGTACGGCGGCCGGCCCGGGGGGCCCGGGTCCGGCGGAGGCGGCCGTCCTGGCGGCCGCGGCCTTCGGCGGGGACGTGTCCTCCGCACTCCATGAGGCGGCGCGGGAGCCGGGCGCGGAGGGGCTGGCCGGGATGGCGGCCTGCTGGCGGGTCTCGGTGGACGGCGGTGCAGGTCTGGCGGCCGGGCTGGACCGGCTGGAAGGGGCCCTGCGGGCCGAGCGGGACCGGAGGGAGTCGCTGCGCGCCCAGCTGGCGGGGGCGAGGTCGACGGCGGTGGTGCTCGCGCTGCTGCCGCTGGTGGGGCTGCTGATGGGGACCGCGCTCGGCGCGGATCCGCTGAAGGTGCTGCTGCACTCCCCGGTGGGGTGGGGCTGTCTGGCGGCGGGCGGGGTGCTGGAGGCGCTGGGGCTGCTGTGGTGCCGGCGGATCGTGCGGACGGGGGAGCGGTGATGGGCGTGCCGGCGGTCCACAGGCTGGGGATGGCCCTGTGCCTGGCGGTGGGGGTGTGGTGCCTGGCGTCCGCCGTGGCGGCGCGGCTGGGGCGGCGGGCCGCCCGGCGCAGGCTCGCGGCCGTCTTCCGGCCGGCGGAGCCGGTGCGGGGCGGTCCGGTGCGGAGTGGCCGGGTGCGTGCGGCGGTGGCCGCCTGGGCGGGGCCGGCCGGGGCGCTGCTGGCGGGCTGGGTGCTGATCGGCGGGGTGCTCGGGCCGGCGGTCGGGTGCGCCGCCGCGGCCGGGGTGCGGTGGTGGTCGGCGCGGCCCCGGCCGCCCGCCGGGGTCGATCCGCGGGAGGCGGAGCGGCAGTTGCCGCTCGCGGCGGACCTGCTGGCCGCCTGTCTGGCTGCGGGCGCGGGCCCGGTGGAGGCGGCCGAGGTGGTGGGGGAGTCGCTGGGCGGCCCGGTGGGCGAGCGGCTGGCGCTCGCCGGGGCGGAGCTGCGGCTCGGCGGTGAACCGGGCGCGGCGTGGGGGAGGTTGGCGGGCATACCCGGGGCCCGGGGGCTGGCGGAGTGCCTGGAGCGCGCCGCGCGGACGGGGGCGCCGGCGGCGGAGCCGGTCTCCCGGCTGGCGGCGGCCCTGCGGGCGGACCGCTCCCGGCGGGCGGGCGCCCGGGCGCAGCGGGCCGCGGTGCTCGTCACCGCGCCGGTGGGGCTGTGCTTCCTCCCCGCGTTCCTCGCGGTCGGGGTGGCGCCGGTGGTGATCGGAATGGCCTCGGGTCTGCTGTCGGCCGGCTGAAAGCGCGGAGTCCGCCGGGTCCGGTGCGGAGTTCCGGAATTCAAACCTGAAATCACATCAAGAACGTAATCCCACAGGAGGTTGTCATGAGGATCATCTGGTTTCGTCTGCGGGCGGCTGTGAGCGGTCGCGGGAGCGACGCGGGAATGTCGACCTCGGAATACGCCATGGGCACCATCGCGGCCTGTGCGTTCGCCGCTGTTCTGTACAAGGTGGTGACGAGTGACGTGGTCTCGGCGGCCCTTCAGTCGACCATCGGGAAGGCGCTCGATGCGCCCTTCTGAGCGAAAGCCGTCGGCCCTCGCGGACCGGGGTTATGTGACGGCCGAGGCGGCGCTCGTCATTCCCGCCCTGGTGCTGTTCGCGGCGCTGCTGGTGTGGGCGCTGATGGCGGCGGCCGCGCAGATCCGGTGTGTGGACGCCGCCCGGGCCGGTGCCCGGGCGGCGGCCCGGTCGGAGCCGGCCGGGGCGGTGCTGGCGGCCGCCCGGCAGGCCGCCCCGCCGGGGGCGGAGGTGGAGGTGGAGCGGTCCGGCGACCTGTGGCGGGTGCGGGTGGCGGCGCCCGCCCCGGGGCCGGCCGGGCTGCCGGTGCGGATCGGGGCGCGGGCGGTGGCCCTGGCCGAGGACAGCGTGGGGCCGCCGCCGTGAGCCGGGACCGGGGTTCCGCGACGGTGTGGGCCACCGTGGTGGCCACGGCGCTGGTGGCCGTGTTCGGGGGCGTGCTGCTGCTCGGGCAGGCGGTGGTGGCCCGCCACCGGGCGGGGGCAGCGGCGGATCTGGCGGCCCTCGCGGCGGCAGCCACCTGGGCGCACGGCCCGCAGGCCGCCTGCGCGGCGGCCGGGCGGGTGGCGGCGGCCCAGGGGGCGGCGGTGGTCCGGTGCGGCGTCGGGGGCGAGGTGGCCGAGGTCACGGTGTCCGTCCGGGCCGGCCCCTTCGCCCCGACGTCCCGCTCCCGCGCGGGCCCGCCGACGGCCACCCGGCCGGACGGTCCGCCGCCGGACGGTCCGCCGGCGGACGGTTCAGTGCCGGACGGTTCAGTGCCGGAGGGTCCAGCGGCGGACGGTCCGCTGCCGGAGGGTCCGGTGCAGGTGCCGGAGGCTTCGACGGCGGTGGCGGGCGGGGCGGGTCCGCCGGTCGTGGGCCCGTCCCGGGGCGGGTGGTCAGGCGGGGGGTGGGGTCAGGAGGCGGGTGAGGAGGCGGATCGCGCCGCGTTTGTGGAGGGGGTCGTTGCCGTTGCCGCACTTGGGGGACTGGATGCAGGAGGGGCAGCCCGCCTCGCACTCGCAGGCGGCGATGGCGTCCCGGGTGGCCGTCAGCCACTCCCGGGCCGTGTGGAAGGCCCGCTCCGCGAAGCCGGCGCCGCCGGGGTGGCCGTCGTACACGAAGACCGTGGGCAGCAGGGTGTCCGGGTGCAGCGGGACGGAGACCCCGCCGATGTCCCAGCGGTCGCAGGTGGCGAACAGCGGGAGGAGGCCGATGGAGGCGTGCTCGGCGGCGTGCAGGGCGCCGCCGAGGATCTCCGGGTTGATCCGGGCCTCGTCGAGCTGGTCCTCGGTCACCGTCCACCACACGGCCCGGGTGCGCAGGGTGCGCGGCGGCAGGTCCAGCTTGGCCTCGCCGAGCACCTCGCCGGTGATCAGCTTGCGGCGCAGGTAGGAGACGACCTGGTTGGTGACCTCGACGGAGCCGTAGCAGAGCCGGGCCGCGCCCCAGGGGACCTCGGTCTCGGTCTCCAGGATGGAGATCGAGGTGGTGTCGCGGGCCGTCGTGGAGAAGGGCGGGTCGGCCTCCTCGACCAGGGCCACGGACTCCTCCAGGTCCAGGCGCCGCACCAGGTAGGTGCGGCCCTGGTGGAGGTGGACGGCGCCGTCGTGGACGGCGGTGTGGGAGGCGGACTCGTCGACCGTGCCCAGCAGCCGGCCGGTCGCCGCCTCGACGATCTGCACCGGGCGGCCCCCGCCGCCGCGGATGTCGGCCAGGTCCGAGGCCCGCTCCCGGCGGGTCCAGTGCCAGGCCGCGGTCCGCCGCCGCAGCAGTCTCGCGGCCTCCAGCTGGGGCATCAGCCCGGCCGCGGCAGGGCCGAAGAGGTCCAGGTCGGCCTCGGTCAGGGGCAGCTCGGCGGCGGCCGCGCACAGGTGCGGGGCCAGGACGTAGGGGTTGTCGGGATCCAGCACGGTGGCCTCCACCGGCTGCCGGAAGAGGGCCTCGGGGTGGTGGACCAGGTAGGTGTCCAGCGGGTCGTCGCGGGCGATCAGCACCGCCAGGGCCCCCTGCCCCGAGCGTCCGGCCCGCCCGGCCTGCTGCCACAGCGAGGACCGGGTGCCGGGGTAGCCGGTGATCAGGACGGCGTCCAGGCCGGACACGTCCACGCCGAGCTCCAGGGCCGTGGTGGCGGCCAGCCCGAGCAGTTCCCCGGAGTGCAGGGCCCGCTCCAGGGCGCGGCGCTCCTCGGGCAGGTAGCCGCCCCGGTAGGCCGCGACCCGCCGGGGCAGGGACCGGTCGATTTCGGCCAGTCGCTCCTGGGCGATCACGGAGATCAGCTCGGCGCCGCGCCGGGAGCGGACGAAGGCCACCGTGCGGACTCCCTGGACGACCAGGTCGGTCAGCAGGTCGGCGGTCTCCGCCGTCGCCGTGCGGCGCACCGGGGCGCCCTTCTCGCCCTTCAGGTCGGTCAGCGGCGGCTCCCACAGGGCGAAGACCACCTCGCCGCGCGGGGAGGCGTCGTCGGTGATCCCCGTCACGGGGACCCCGGTCAGCCGGGAGGCGGCGGTCGCCGGGTCGCCGGCCGTGGCCGAGGCCAGCAGGAACACCGGCTCGGAGCCGTAGCGGGCGCACAGCCGGCGCAGCCTCCGCAGCACCTGGGCGACGTGGGAGCCGAAGACCCCCCGGTAGCTGTGGCACTCGTCGACGACCACGTAGCGCAGGGCCTTCAGGAAGGAGGACCAGCGGGGATGGGAGGGCAGGATGCCGCGGTGCAGCATGTCGGGGTTGGTCAGCACGTAGTTGGCGTACTGGCGCACCCACTCGCGCTCCTCGACGGGTGTGTCCCCGTCGTACACGGCCGGTCGCACGGCGTTGCCGAGGGGCGCGGCCAGCTTTTGCACGGCGCGCCGCTGGTCGGCGGCCAGAGCCTTGGTCGGAGCCAGGTAGAGGGCGGTCGCACCCCGGCCGTTCGGCGCCTCGGCGCCGTCCGCGAGGGCGGAGAGCACGGGGGCCAGGTACGCCAGGGACTTGCCCGAGGCGGTTCCGGTGGCGATCACCACCGACTCGCCGTCCAGGGCGTGCCCGGCGGCCGCGGCCTGGTGTTCCCAGGGATGTTCGATCCCCGCGGCCCGGATCGCGGCTACGACATCCGTTCGGACCTCATGCGGCCAGACCGCATGACGGCCCTCCCGAGGGGGCAAGTGCTCCGTATGGGTGATGCGCGCAGCCCGGGAAGGCCCCCGTGACAGGCGGTCCAGAACGGTGCCGGGGGTGGGTCGTGGGTCCGCCGGTGCCGTGGCCGGACCGGGGCGGTGAGTGTTGGCCATTGGAACCGAGTGTGTCACCGGCGTGCGGGACAATGGTCTCAAGGCGTCGTGCGCGCCTGCCGGTAAGTGATTGAATGCCATCGCGGCAGCCGATCCCTCCCCTACCTTCGGGTGGGAGGCCCCTGGGGGGCGCCGCTCGATAGCAAGGTGCTGGAGGATCCGTGGACCTGTCCCTGTCGACTCGCACTGTCGGCGACCGCACGGTCGTAGAGGTCGGTGGCGAGATTGATGTGTATACCGCGCCCAAGCTGCGCGAGCAGTTGGTGGAGTTGGTGAACGACGGCAGCTACCACCTGGTTGTCGACATGGAGCGAGTGGACTTCCTCGACTCCACCGGCCTCGGTGTGCTCGTGGGAGGCCTCAAGCGCGTCCGCGCGCACGAGGGCTCGCTGCGTCTGGTCTGCAACCAGGAGCGCATCCTGAAGATCTTCCGGATCACCGGTCTGACGAAGGTGTTCCCGATCCACACCTCTGTGGACGACGCCGTCAGCGCCACCGACTGACGGCTCCCGGCGAGCGCCGCCCGGCGGCGCGGGAGCCGATGAGGAGCAGGGGGTACCGGACCACGGGTGGTCCGGGCCCCTGTCAAGGCACGCCTGTAGTCCGAGGGGGACGCCATGGCCACCGTTGAACTGCGTTTCAGCGCCCAGCCCGAACACGTCCGCACGGCCCGTCTGGTCGCCGCCGCCGTGGCGCGCCGGGCGGGGGTGGAGGAGGCCGTCCTCGACGAGGTCCGCCTCGCCGTGGGCGAGGCCTGTTCGCGTGCCGTCGGACTGCACCGCAGCAACGGGCTGACCGCGCCCGTCCGGGTGGTGCTGACCGAGGAGGAGGAGCTGTTCTCCATCGAGGTCGGCGACGAGGTGCCCGGCCCGGCCGGCGGCTCCTCCGAGCCGGTGCCCGGCATGGACGCGGCCCTGGACCCGGACGCCGACGGCGAGGACGAGATGGGCCTCGCGGTGATCAGCGGGCTCGTCGACGACGTCTCCGTGACCAGTGGGGAATCGGGCGGAACGATCCGGATGCGGTGGCCCGTCACCGGGGTCTCCGATCTTCCGTAAGCCCGCGCCCGTCCTATCTTCCGATCTTTATCAAGGCCCTGCTGAGCAGGGCCTTTTTCATTTCCCGGGAAATCCTCTAGATCGCTGATCGACCGTCAATGCCTTTGCCCCATTACTTCTTTCGGGGGTAAAGGAGTGACGTGATCTATTGCTGAGGAGCAAGAGCACGCCAATTCCGTTTCACGCCCACTGTTTTGATCAGGGCGAGCTCCCTACAATCCGTCCACATCTTGAGCTCATCACGTCAAGGAGGACGAATGACGGGGCTCTTCACCCCCAATGCCGTGGATCACGCCGGTGATCTCGCGGCCGCAGTACTCACGGATGACAACCGGCTCATCGTGTTCGTCATCGCGGGCATCGCGCTGGCCGCACTCGTCGTCGCGCAGATCCTGGTCCGCCAGGTCCTCGCGGCCGACGAGGGCACCAGCAGCATGAAGCAGATCGCCGCGGCGGTGCAGGAGGGCGCGAACGCCTATCTGGGCCGCCAGTTGCGCACCCTCGGCATCTTCGCCGTCGTGGTCTTCTTCCTGCTCTTCCTGCTCCCCGCCGACGACTGGACGCAGCGCTCCGGGCGCTCCGCCTTCTTCCTCGTCGGCGCCCTCTTCTCGGCCACCACCGGCTACATCGGCATGCGCCTCGCGGTCCGCGCCAACGTCCGCGTCGCCGCGGCCGCCCGCGAGGCCACCCCCGCCGAGGGCGAACCCGCCAAGGACCTGACCGAGGTCGCCCACAAGGCCATGAAGATCGCCTTCCGCACCGGCGGCGTGGTCGGCATGTTCACCGTCGGCCTCGGCCTGCTCGGCGCCTCCTGCGTCGTGCTCGTCTACGCCGCCGACGCCCCCAAGGTGCTGGAGGGCTTCGGTCTCGGCGCCGCGCTCATCGCGATGTTCATGCGCGTGGGCGGCGGCATCTTCACCAAGGCCGCCGACGTGGGCGCCGACCTGGTCGGCAAGGTCGAGCAGGGCATTCCGGAGGACGATCCGCGCAATGCCGCGACCATCGCCGACAACGTGGGCGACAACGTCGGCGACTGCGCGGGGATGGCGGCCGACCTCTTCGAGTCCTACGCCGTCACCCTCGTGGCCGCCCTCATCCTCGGCAAGGCCGCCTTCGGCGACCTCGGCCTCGCCTTCCCGCTGATCGTGCCCGCCATCGGCGTCATCACCGCCATGATCGGCATCTTCGCGGTGGCCCCCCGCCGCTCCGACCGCAGCGGGATGACGGCGATCAACCGCGGCTTCTTCATCTCCGCCGTGATCTCCCTGGTGCTCGTCGGCGCGGCCGTCTACGCCTACCTGCCGGCCACCTACAAGGAGCTCACCGGGGTCGAGGACGCCGCGATCCTGGGCCACTCCGGGGACCCGCGGATCCTGGCCGTGGTCGCCGTCGCCATCGGCATCGTGCTCGCGGCCCTGATCCAGCAGCTGACCGGCTACTTCACCGAGACCAGCCGCCGCCCCGTCCGGGACATCGGCAAGACCTCGCTGACCGGCCCCGCCACCGTGGTCCTCGCGGGCATCTCCGTCGGCCTGGAGTCCGCCGTCTACACGGCGCTGCTCATCGGCCTCGGCGTCTACGGGGCCTTCCTGCTGGGCGGCACGTCCATCATGCTCGCGCTCTTCGCGGTGGCCCTGGCCGGCACCGGCCTGCTCACCACCGTCGGCGTCATCGTCGCGATGGACACCTTCGGCCCGGTCTCCGACAACGCCCAGGGCATCGCCGAGATGTCCGGCGACGTCGAGGGCGCCGGTGCGCAGGTCCTCACCGACCTCGACGCCGTCGGCAACACGACCAAGGCCATCACCAAGGGCATCGCCATCGCCACCGCCGTCCTGGCCGCGGCCGCGCTCTTCGGCTCGTACAACGACGCCATCGGCAACGCGGTCAAGACGGTCGGCGCCAAGGCCGGCGAGATGAACCTCAGCCTCGACATCGCCCAGCCCAACAACCTGGTCGGCCTGATCCTGGGCGCGGCCGTGGTGTTCCTGTTCTCGGGCCTGGCCATCAACGCCGTGTCCCGCTCCGCGGGAGCCGTCGTGTACGAGGTGCGCCGCCAGTTCCGCGAGCACCCCGGGATCATGGACTACACGGAGAAGCCCGAGTACGGGCGCGTCGTGGACATCTGCACCAAGGACGCCCTGCGCGAGCTGGCCACCCCCGGCCTGCTCGCCGTGCTCACCCCGATCGCCGTCGGCTTCACCCTCGGCGTCGGCGCGCTCGGCTCCTTCCTCGCGGGCGCCATCGGCTGCGGCACCCTGATGGCGGTCTTCCTCGCCAACTCCGGCGGCGCGTGGGACAACGCGAAGAAGCTCGTCGAGGACGGCCACCACGGCGGCAAGGGCAGCGAGGCGCACGCCGCCGTCGTCATCGGCGACACCGTCGGCGACCCGTTCAAGGACACCGCGGGCCCGGCCATCAACCCGCTGCTGAAGGTCATGAACCTGGTGGCCCTGCTGATCGCCCCGGCCGTCGTGCAGTTCAGCTACGGAGCGGACACCAGCGCCACCGTCCGGGCCGTCGTCGCGGCGCTCGCGCTGCTCGTCATCGTGGGCGCGGTGTACGTGTCCAAGCGCCGCGGCATCGCCGTCGGCGACGACGAGGGCGGGAGCGCGGCCGCGGAGCGCGTGGCCCAGTCGGCGGACCCGGCGACCGTCTCCTGACCCCGCGGAGCCCGTGAGGACGGCCCGCGACCCTTGGGCCGACCGGCCCGGGGATGCGCCCGAACGGCGGACGGGCGGCGCGTACTGACGCGCCGTCCGTCCGCCTTTGTGTGTGCTCGGATGGCGGGCGTGTATCTTCCGGCCGAGAGCCTTCGAAGGGACCAATCCGGTGAACAAGAAGCTTGCGGCCGCGGTGTCCTGCGGTGCGGTACTGATGCTCGCGCTGTCCGGCTGCGGCGGTGACGACGGCGGCGACAAGAAGGCCGATGCCTGGGCCAAGAAGGTCTGCGACAAGTGGGAGCCCCAGCTCACCAAGATCAAGGACACCAACGACGAGCTCAAGCGGGTCGCCTCGCAGAGCAGCAAGCCGGAGGAGGTCCAGAAGACCGACTCGGCCGCGTTCCAGACGCTCTCGGACTCCTACAAGAGCATGGCCGGCTCCCTGACGGCGGCCGGTGAGGCCCCGGTCAAGGACGGCAAGGCCGCCCAGGACGCCGTGGTGAAGAGCTACGGCGAGATCTCCAAGGGCTACACCGACCTCAAGACGAAGATCGACGCGCTCGACCCCAAGGACCAGGGGAAGTTCGCGGACGGCCTCCAGCAGGTCGCCGGCGGTCTCACGGAGGTCGCCGCCAACGAGACCGCGAGCAAGGAGAAGCTCAACTCGACGGGTCTCAAGGTGATCTACACCCAGAAGGGCTGCCAGGTCTCCGCGCCCAAGTGACGCACGCCGCGCGGGGCGCGGGCGGGCGTACGGGATCGGCGGTACCAGCGGCCACAATGGACCCGTGAGTACCACCAGCCTCCCCCAGCCCGACCGCGCCGCCGAGCTCCGCGAAGCCTTCCTCGCCGCCGGTTTCACCGCCGACGGGCTGCTCGACCTGCTCGGCGCCCCCGCCTACGCCGCGCTCGCCCGCAGCGAGACGGTCCCCGCCCTGCGCGCCACCCGCAGCCACGGCGACGGCCCCCTCGCCACCCTGGTCCGGCTGTTCCTGCTGCAGTGCCCCGTGCCCCACGTGCACGCCGCCGAGGCGCTGCCCGTCGGGGCCGCGCTCGCCGACGGCTGGCTGCGCCGGGAGGGCGACGAGGTGCACGCCACCGTCGACGTACGCCCGTACGGCGGTCCCGACGGCGAGGACTGGTTCATCGTCTCCGACCTCGGCTGCGCCGTCGGCGGGGCCGGCGGCATCGGGAGCCGCGAGGAGGGGGTCGTCCTCGGCGTCGGCGGGGCCTCCACCACCCTGGCCGGGATCACCGTCCGGATCCCCGTCGGCACCGCGCTGGACCTGGGCACCGGCTCCGGGATCCAGGCGCTGCACGCGGCCCAGCACGCCACCCGGGTCACCGCCACCGACGTCAACCCGCGCGCCCTGGAGTTCACCCGGCTGACGCTGGCGCTCTCCGGCGCGCCGGAGGCCGAGCTGCTCACCGGGTCCCTGTTCGAGCCCGTCGGCGACGCCGCGTACGACCTGATCGTGTCGAACCCGCCCTTCGTCATCTCCCCCGGCGCCCGGCTCACGTACCGCGACGGCGGGATGGGCGGCGACGACCTGTGCCGGACCCTGGTCCGGCAGGCGGGGGAGCACCTGAACCCCGGCGGGTTCGCGCAGTTCCTCGGCAACTGGCAGCACGTCGAGGGCGAGGACTGGCACGACCGGGTCCGCTCCTGGGTGCCGGCCGGATGCGACGCCTGGATCGTGCAGCGCGACGTGCAGGACGTGACGCAGTACGCCGAGCTGTGGCTGCGCGACGCGGGCGACCACCGCACCGACCCGGCCGAGTACGCGGCGCGGTACGAGGACTGGCTGGACGAGTTCGAGTCGCGCGGGACCAAGGCCGTCGGCTTCGGCTGGATCACGCTGCGGCGCACCGACGCGGCCGAGCCCTCGATCGTCGTCGAGGAGTGGCCGCACACGGTGGAACAGCCGCTCGGCGAGACCGTCCTGGCCCACTTCGCCCGGCAGGACTACCTGCGGGCGCACGACGACGCCGCGCTGCTGGCCGGCTACTTCCGGCTGACCGAGGAGGTCGTCCAGGAGCAGGTCGGCGCGCCCGGCGCGGAGGACCCCGAGCACGTGGTGCTGCGGCAGAACCGCGGGATGCGCCGGGCCACGAAGGTGGACACGGTCGGCGCGGGCTTCGCCGGCGTCTGCGACGGCTCGCTCAGCGCGGGCCGGATCCTCGACGCGATCGCCCAGCTGGTCGAGGAGGACCCGGTCCTGCTGCGGGACCGGACCCCGGAGGCGATCCGGATGCTGGTCGAGCAGGGCTTCCTGGAGCCCGTCCGGGAGCCGGGCCGGTAGCCGTTCCCGGGCTCCGGCTGCGGGCGAACCCGTGATGTAACCCGGGGTTCGCCCGCCGTATCCCCACGGGTGGCAGGCTCCCCGGCAGCGGGGGATTCGGGGGGATCCCCCGAGCGGCCCGGGGGTAGAGGGGGAACGGCATGGAACGCGGTCCGGCGGTGTTCGCGGCGGGCGTGTTCCTGCTGTTCGGAACGGCACTCCTGGTCTGGACGGGGGCGCGCGCGGGCCGTCGGGCGCCGGTGGCGGAAGGCGTGCGCCCCGCCGTGGCCGTACCGCTGGCGCTGCTCGCCGGCGCGGGCTCGCTGGCCCTGGGAGTCTGGTGCCTCCAGCGGTTCTGAGGCGCGGACCGGCGATGATCTCCAGCGGTGTGTGAAACCCGACGTCGCGACGGGTGCCGGGGCGGGGCCAGACGGCCCCCAGGCCACCCGGCCCGGTGACCGGGAGGGGCCCGGCGCGGCATCCGGGCGGCAGAAATGGCACTTGTCGGGTTACCGTTCGAGTGGCCGTTGCGGGCTTGTGCCGTTTGACACGGGGGCGGGTTGTACCGTCACACTCCGCAGCGTCGCCGTACCGCGACCGAGTGCCGACCGGAGAGAAGAGCCAAGTTGTCCCCGACTAGCGAGACCGCAAAGGGCGGCCGCCGACTCGTCATCGTCGAGTCCCCTGCCAAGGCGAAGACGATCAAGGGCTACCTCGGCCCGGGATACGTCGTCGAGGCGAGCGTCGGGCACATCCGCGACCTCCCGAACGGCGCGGCCGAGGTTCCCGACAAGTACACCGGCGAGGTCCGCCGTCTCGGCGTGGACGTCGAGCACGACTTCGCGCCGATCTACGTCGTCAACGCCGACAAGAAGGCGCAGGTCAGGAAGCTCAAGGACCTGCTGGCCGAGTCCGACGAACTCTTCCTCGCCACCGATGAGGACCGCGAGGGCGAAGCCATCGCGTGGCACCTCCAGGAAGTCCTCAAGCCCAAGGTCCCGGTCCACCGGATGGTCTTCCACGAGATCACCAAGGACGCCATCCGGGACGCCGTCGCCAACCCGCGCGAGCTGAACCAGCGCATGGTCGACGCCCAGGAGACCCGTCGCATCCTCGACCGCCTCTACGGCTACGAGGTCTCGCCGGTCCTGTGGAAGAAGGTCATGCCGCGGCTGTCCGCCGGCCGCGTCCAGTCCGTCGCCACCCGTCTCGTCGTCGAGCGCGAGCGCGAGCGCATCGCCTTCCGCTCCGCCGAGTACTGGGACCTGACCGGCACCTTCGGCACCGGCCGCGCCGGTGACGCCTCCGACCCGTCGTCCCTGGTCGCCCGCCTGAACACGGTGGACGGCAAGCGCGTGGCCCAGGGCCGCGACTTCGGGCCGAACGGGCAGCTCAAGGGCGAGGTGCTGCACCTCGACGAGGCGAACGCGCGGGCGCTCGCCGCCGCGCTCCAGGGCGCCGACTTCGCCGTCCGCTCGGTCGAGTCCAAGCCGTACCGCCGCTCCCCGTACGCCCCGTTCCGCACGACGACCCTCCAGCAGGAGGCCTCGCGCAAGCTGGGCTTCGGCGCGAAGGCGACGATGCAGGTGGCGCAGAAGCTGTACGAGAACGGCTTCATCACCTACATGCGCACCGACTCCACCACGCTGTCCGACACCGCGGTGTCGGCGGCGCGGGCGCAGGTCACGCAGCTCTACGGGGCCGACTACCTGCCGGAGAAGCCGCGCGTCTACGCCGGCAAGGTCAAGAACGCGCAGGAGGCGCACGAGGCGATCCGGCCTTCGGGTGATCGTTTCCGCACCCCCGCCGAGACGGGTCTGACCGGCGACCAGTTCCGCCTGTACGAGCTGATCTGGAAGCGGACCGTCGCCTCCCAGATGAAGGACGCGACCGGCAACTCGGTCACCGTCAAGATCGGCGGCCGGGCGGGCGACGGCCGCGACGCCGAGTTCAGCGCGTCCGGCAAGACGATCACCTTCCACGGCTTCATGAAGGCCTACGTCGAGGGCGCCGACGACCCGAACGCCGAGCTCGACGACCGCGAGAAGCGGCTCCCGCAGGTCGCCGAGGGCGACGCGCTGAGCGCCGAGGAGATCACCGCCGACGGCCACTCGACCAAGCCCCCGGCCCGCTACACCGAGGCCTCGCTGGTCAAGGAGCTGGAGGAGCGGGAGATCGGCCGCCCGTCGACGTACGCGTCGATCATCGGCACCATCCTCGACCGCGGCTACGTCTTCAAGAAGGGCACGGCGCTCGTCCCGTCCTTCCTGTCCTTCGCCGTCGTGAACCTGCTGGAGACCCACTTCGGCCGGCTCGTCGACTACGACTTCACCGCCAAGATGGAGGACGACCTCGACCGCATCGCGCGCGGCGAGGCCCAGTCCGTGCCGTGGCTGAAGCGGTTCTACTTCGGCTCCGAGGACGCCTCCGAGGTCGTCCCGGCCGACGGCGACCACCTCGGCGGCCTGAAGGAACTGGTCACCGACCTCGGCGCGATCGACGCCCGGGAGATCTCCTCCTTCCCGGTCGGCGACGGCATCGTGCTGCGCGTCGGCCGCTACGGGCCGTACGTGGAGCGCGGCGAGAAGGACGCCGAGGGCCACCAGCGGGCCGACGTCCCCGACGACCTCGCCCCGGACGAGCTGACGGTCGAGTACGCCCAGGAGCTGTTCGCGAAGCCGAGCGGCGAGTTCGAGCTCGGCGCCGACCCGGTCAGCGGGAACCAGATCGTCGCGAAGGACGGCCGCTACGGGCCGTACGTGACCGAGATCCTGCCCGAGGGCACCCCGAAGACCGGCAAGAACGCGGTCAAGCCGCGGACGGCCTCGCTCTTCAAGTCCATGTCCCTGGACACGGTCACCCTCGACGAGGCCCTCAAGCTGATGTCGCTGCCGCGCGTCGTCGGCGCGGACGCGGAGGGCGTGGAGATCACGGCCCAGAACGGCCGCTACGGCCCGTACCTGAAGAAGGGCACGGACTCGCGGTCGCTGGAGACCGAGGACCAGCTCTTCTCGATCACCCTCGACGAGGCCCTCGCGATCTACGCCCAGCCCAAGCAGCGGGGCCGCGCCGCGGCCAAGCCGCCGCTGAAGGAACTGGGCACGGACCCGGTCAGCGAGAAGCCGGTGGTCGTCAAGGACGGCCGCTTCGGCCCGTACGTGACGGACGGCGAGACGAACGCGACGCTGCGCCGGGACGACGACGTCGAGACGATCACGCCGGAGCGGGGCTACGAGCTGCTCGCCGAGAAGCGGGCCAAGGCCCCGGCGAAGAAGACGGCCAAGAAGGCCCCGGCGAAGAAGGCCACGGCCAAGAAGGCACCGGCCAAGAAGGCCACGGCGACGGCGGCGAAGAAGACCACGGCCGCCAAGAAGACGACCGCCGCGAAGAAGACGGTCGCCAAGAAGACGACGGCTGCCGCGAAGAAGGCGGCGGCCGCTCCGGCGGACGAGTAGGACCCGGGGACGGGGCCGGAACCCTCCGGCCCCGTCGCCGCCCGAGGTGCGCGAACCCGGGGGCGCCGCCCCCGGGAACCACTGCGGGCGGGGTCACACCGGACCCTGTCCACAGGCCACGGCAACGGCCCGGCGCAGCGGATAGGCTGGGCGGATGACGCGAGCCGAGCAGCCGACGGTCGTGACCGACTCCGAGAACCCCACCTACGACGAAGCCCTGGCCGCGGACTCCCGCGAGCGAGCGGTGCGCGCCCTGCTGCGCACGCCCGGGCTGCGCCGGCTGTGGAGCGCCCAGCTGGTGAGCGGCATCGGCGACGCCCTCGCCCTGCTGGTGCTCGTCCTGCTGACGCTCCAGGCCACCGTCACCACCGCCTCCGGAGACCTCTTCGGCGGCGGCTACCGGGGTGCCGCCTTCGCCGTCGCCGCCGTGTTCGCGGTGCGCGTCCTCGCCACCGTCCTGTTCGGCGCCGTCCTGCTCGGCCCGCTGGCCCGGCTCACCGCCCCCGGCGGCAGGCTCGACCGCCGCTGGACGATGGCCGGCGCCGACGGGCTGCGGATCGTGCTGTTCGTCGTCGCCCCGCTCTGGCTCGACTGGATCCCGGCGCACGCCACGACCGCCCTGCTGGCCACCGTCTTCGTCTCCGGCGCCGCCGAGCGGGTGTGGACCCTGGCCAAGGAGAGCGCCGCCCCCGCGCTGCTGCCCGCTCCGCCGCCGGAGGGCGCGACCGTGCGCCCGCTCCCGGACCACCTCGACGCCCTGCGCCGCCTCAGCCTGCGCACGGCCTTCGCGGCGATGCCCGTCGCCGCCGTCGCGCTGCTCGCCGCGACCCTGACGGGGCGGGCCCTCGGCCTGGGCGTGGGCTGGTTCGCCTCGAACCAGTCGGCGCTCGGCTCGTACGTCGCCGCCGGCCTGTTCGCCGCGTCCGTCTCGCTGCTGCTGCCGCTGACGCTGCCCGCCGTGAAGACCCCGAGGCCGCGCTCCCCGCTGGAGGGGCTGCGGGCCCCTCGGGCCGGCGACCGGCCCGAGAAGGGGCGTACGGGCGCGATCCCGCTGCTCGTGCTGGCCTGCGCCGCCGTCGCCGGAGCCGTGGCCTGCGCCGCCTCCGTCGGTGTGCTCCAGGCCTTCGACCTGGGCGGCGGACCCTCCTCGTACGCCCTGATGGTGCTCGCCCTCGTCGGCGGAACCGCCGCCGGCATCCGCGCCAACCAGGCCGGCAAGGTGCTGCCCGGGCTGTCCCGGCGGCGGCTCCTCGCCCTGGCCATGGCCGTCGCCGGGGTGGCGCTGCTGCTGACCGGCCTGGTCCGGGACACGGCGACCGTGCTGTTCCTGGCGCTGCTCGCGGGCACCGCCGCCGGCGTCGCCGCCAACACCGGCCACACCCTGCTCGACCAGGAGACCGAGGAGTTCCGCCGGGCCCGGGTCACCGGACACCTGCAGGCCGTGGTCCGGGTGGCCGTGGCCGTCGGGGCGGTGGCCGCCCCGCTGCTCGCCGCCGCGATCGGCCCGCACCGGCTGGCGGGCGGCGGAGTCGTCCTCTCGCACGGCGGCGCCGCCTACACCCTGATGCTGGTCGGCGCGCTGCTGCTGCCCGCCGCCGTGGTGGTCCTCACCAAGGCCGACGACCGCGGCGGCGTACCGCTGCGCCGCGACCTGCGCGACGCGCTGCGCGGCGGGGACCCCGTACAGGCCCCGTCCACCACCGGGTTCTTCATCGCCCTGGAGGGCGGCGACGGCGCCGGCAAGTCCACCCAGGCCGAGGCCCTGGCCGACTGGATACGGGGCAAGGGCCACGAGGTCGTCGTGACCCGGGAGCCCGGTGCCACCCCGGTCGGCAAGCGGCTCCGTTCGATCCTGCTGGACGTCTCCTCCGCCGGGCTGTCGAACCGCGCCGAGGCGCTGCTGTACGCCGCCGACCGCGCGGAGCACGTCGACACCGTCGTCCGGCCCGCCCTGGAGCGGGGCGCGGTGGTCATCTCCGACCGCTACATCGACTCCTCGGTGGCCTACCAGGGCGCCGGGCGCGACCTGTCGCCGACCGAGATCGCCCGGATCTCCCGCTGGGCCACGGACGGCCTGGTCCCGAACCTGACCGTGCTGCTCGACGTGTCGCCGGAGACCGCGCGGGAGCGTTTCACGGAGGCCCCCGACCGGCTGGAGTCCGAGCCGACCGAGTTCCACCAGCGGGTGCGGGCCGGCTTCCTGACGCTCGCCGCCGCCGACCCCGGCCGCTACCTGGTGGTCGACGCGGGCCAGGACCCCGGCTCCGTCACCACCGTCGTGCGCCACCGGCTGGACCGGATGCTCCCGCTGTCGGAGGCCGAGGTCGCCGCGCAGCTGGAGGCCCGCCGGCTCGCCGAGGAGGAGGCCCGCCGCAAGGCCGAGGAGGAGGCCGCCCGCAAGGCGGAGGAGGCCCGGCTGAAGGCCGAGGAGGAGGCCCGCCTGGCCCGCGAGGCCGAGGAGGCGCGGCTCAAGGCCGAGCGCGAGGCCGAGGAAGCGCGCCTGAAGGCCGAGCGGGAGGCGGCGGAAGCCCGGATCAAGGCCGAGCGGGAGGCCGCGGAGGCCCGCCGGCTGGCCGAGGAGGAGGCCGCCCGCAGGGCGGAGGAGGCCCGCCGCAAGGCCGAGGAGCAGCGGCTCAAGGCCGAGGAGGAGGCCCGGGAGCGGGCCGAGGCCGAGCGGCTGCGCGCGGAGGCCGAGGAGCGGGCCCGCGCCGCCGAGCGGGAGCGGATCCGGCTCCAGGAGGCGGAGGAGGCCCGGCAGCGGGCCGAGGCCGAGGAGCGCCGGATGGAGAAGCAGCGGCGCGCCGAGGAGGCCCTGCTGCGGGCGGAGGAGGCGCGCAAGCTCGCGGAGGCCTCGGCCGCCGCGGCGGCGGCCGCCGCTCCGAAGGCCCCCGAGGCGCCCGCGCCGAAGGTCGTGATGAGCAAGGACCCGCTCCCGGCGGACGAGGCCGTCACGGTCGAGACGCCGATGGTGCGCCGGGTCGTGCGGCCCGACGACGTCACCCAGACCGTCCCGGTGCCCAAGATCGACCCCGCCTCCGGGGCGCGCGCGTCGGACGAGACGGCGGTCCTGCCCGCCGTACGGCCCGACGGCCGGGCGCCCGGCGAGCGGACCCGCCCGGCGGAGCGTCCGACGGCCCCGCACACGCAGGAGCCGCCGGCCGACCGGGTGCCGCCGGGGATCTTCCGCGACTCGGGGAACGACGTGACCCGCGAGCTGCCCGTCTTCGACGAGGACGGCCGGCCGCGCCGCGCCCCCTCCGACTGGGCCGAGACGACCCCGATGGACGACCTGCCGTCGCTGGCGGACGAGCTGCTGGGCCCGCACCGGGACGACCGCGACGACCGCGGTGACGGGGACGACGGCGCCGGACGGCGCCGCCGCCGCTGACCCGGCGGGCGGGCGCTCCCCGGGCCGGGGACGGATTGTCGGTGGCGCGCGCCACAATGTGAGCAGGCGGGTGCGGGGCATCCGCGGACGGTGAAAGGCGGTGGGCGGGATGCCCGTGTGGGACGACCTGGTGGGACAGGAGCGCGTGCACGCGCAGCTGGCCGCCGCCGCCCGCGACGCCGACGCCCTGGTCACGGCCGCCGCCGAGGGCCGGCCGCTGCCGCCCGGCTCCAAGATGACCCACGCCTGGCTGTTCACCGGCCCGCCCGGATCCGGCCGGGCCACCGCCGCCCGGGCCTTCGCGGCCGCCCTGCAGTGCGTCAGCCCGGACCGCGCGCTCGGCGGCGAACCGGGCTGCGGGTTCTGCGACGGCTGCCACACCACGATGGCCGGGACGCACGCCGACGTGGAGATCGTCCGCACCGATCTCCTGTCGATCGGCGTGAAGGAGACCCGCGACCTGGTGCGCCGCGCGCAGCTCTCGCCGGCCGTGGGCCGCTGGCAGGTCATCGTCCTGGAGGACGCCGACCGGCTCACCGAGGGCGCGGGCAACGTCCTGCTGAAGGCCGTGGAGGAGCCCGCCCCGCGCACGGTGTGGCTGCTGTGCGCGCCCTCCCTGGAGGACGTGCTGCCCACCATCCGCTCCCGCTGCCGCCACCTGACCCTGACCACCCCGTCCGTGGCGGCGGTGGCCGAGGTGCTGGTGCGGCGCGACGGCGTCGAGCCGGCCGCCGCCGCGGCCGCGGCCCGCGCCACCCAGGGCCACATCGACCGGGCCCGCCGGCTCGCCACCGACGAGGCCGCCCGCTCCCGCCGGGCCGCCGTGCTGAAGCTCCCCCTGCGGGTGGACGACGTGGGCGGCTGCCTCAAGGCCGCGCAGGAGCTCGTCGACGCCGCCGCGGAGGACGCCAAGCAGGTCGCCGAGGAGGTCGACGCCAAGGAGACCGAGGAGCTGAGGGCCGCCCTCGGCGCCGGAGCGGGAGCCGGAGGCCGGCTGCCGCGCGGTACGGCCGGTGTGATGAAGGAGCTGGAGGACCGTCAGAAGCGCCGCCGCACCCGTACCCAGCGCGACAGCCTCGACCTGGCCCTCACCGACCTGACGGGCTTCTACCGGGACGTCCTCGCGCTCCAGCTCGGCTCCTCCCTGGCCATCGCCAACGAGGACCTGCGGCCGGACCTCGACCGGCTCGCCCGCGCCTCGGGCCCCGAGCGGACGCTGCGCCGGATCGAGGCGATCATCGCCTGCCGCGGCGCCCTCGACCGCAACGTGGCCCCGCTGCTGGCGGTGGAGGCCATGACGATGGCCCTGCGGGCGGGCTGACGGGTTCACCCGTACGAGCGGTCCCGGTCCGCACGCGCGGAACACCGGACGGTCGCCCGGGCGTGGGGCCTTCCCCGGTCGGCGGGCGGCCGGGCGGGCGGCGGCCGACGGACAGCCGTCCCGGCAGGACGTACGCTCGCCGCATGGACACCAGGCGAGTGCTGCGTACCACCGGGACCGTGATCGCCGCCGCCGGGCTGCTGCTCTCCGGCTGCACCTCCGGGAGCCCGGACGTGGCCTCGGCCTCGGCCGAGCCGTCCGCGGTCCCGGCCGGACTGCGCCCGTACTACGGGCAGAAGCTGAACTGGCGGGACTGCGGTGTCCAGGGCTTCCAGTGCTCCACGATGAAGGCGCCGCTGGACTACGCGAACCCGGGCTCCGGCCAGGACGTGGACATCGCGGTGGCCCGCCGTACGGCCACCGGCCCCGGCAAGAGGCTCGGCTCCCTGGTGGTCAACCCGGGCGGCCCGGGCGGTTCCGGCATCGGCTACCTCCAGGCGTACGCCGGCATCGGCTACCCGGCGCCCGTGCGCGCCCGCTACGACATGGTCTCCTTCGACCCGCGCGGGGTGTCGCGCAGCAGCCCCGTGGAGTGCCTGACCGGCCCGGCGATGGACCGCTTCACCCAGGTGGACCAGACGCCGGACGACCAG
Organism: Streptomyces sp. NPDC089915; assembly: GCF_040684675.1. Lineage (NCBI taxonomy): Bacteria > Bacillati > Actinomycetota > Actinomycetes > Kitasatosporales > Streptomycetaceae > Streptomyces > Streptomyces sp. NPDC089915. Next base: position 106,929 of record NZ_JBFBGN010000003.1, read on the forward strand.
GAGGAACGGGCGAAGCTCGTGGCGGCGTTCAAGGAGTTCGCGGCGGCCTGCGAACAGCACTCGGCGCGGATCCTGCCGCACGTCTCCACGGTGGACGCCGCCCGCGACATGGACCTGCTCCGGGCGGTCCTGGGCGACGAGAAGCTGAACTACGTCGGCGCCTCCTACGGCACCTTCCTCGGCGCGACGTACGCGGACCTCTTCCCGGGCCGGGTGGGCCGGCTGGTCCTGGACGGGGCGATGGACCCCTCGCGGCCGGCGCTCGAACTCAACCGCGACCAGACGGCGGGCTTCGACACGGCCTTCCGCTCCTTCGCGAAGGACTGCGCGAAGCAGCCCGACTGCCCGCTGGGGCAGGGCACCCCGGAGGCGCAGGGGCAGCGGCTGAAGGAGTTCTTCCGCAAGCTGGACGCCCAGCCGGTCCCCTCCGGCGACCCGAACCGCCCGCTGGGCGAGTCCCTCGCGACGACCGGGGTGATCGCGGCGCTGTACGACGAGAGCGCCTGGCCGCACCTGCGCCAGGCCCTCACGGACGCGATGAACGGGGAAGGCGCCGGGCTGCTGTCCCTCGCCGACAGCTACTACGAGCGCGAGGCGGACGGCAAGTACGCCAACCTCATGTTCGCCAACGCCGCCGTGAACTGCCTCGACCAGCCCCCGGCCTTCGACGGCCCGGCGGCGGTGGACGCCGCCCTGCCCTCCTTCGAGAAGGCCTCGCCGGTCTTCGGCGCGGGCCTGGCCTGGGCCTCCCTGAACTGCACGTACTGGCCGGTGAAGGCCACGGGCAAGGCCGGACCGCTGAAGGCCCGGGGCGCGGCCCCGATCGTGGTGGTCGGCACCACCCGCGACCCGGCGACCCCGTACAAGTGGGCCGAGGCCCTGGCGCGGCAGCTGGACTCGGGCACCCTCCTCACGTACGACGGCGACGGCCACACGGCGTACGGCCGCGGCAGCGACTGCATCGACTCCGCGATCAACCGCTACCTCCTGGAGGGCCAGGCCCCACCCGCCGGAAAGCGCTGCTGACCCTGCCGGCCTCCCCTGGTTCGGGGCATCGGGTTTAACCCTGTAGACTTGGCGACGCTGCTGATGAGAGGCTCCCCACGGGGATTTTTCTCGTCTCCCAGCGGTGCCGCCTTAGCTCAGTTGGCCAGAGCAACGCACTCGTAATGCGTAGGTCTCGGGTTCGAATCCCGAAGGCGGCTCTGTAGAAGCCCCAGGACTCACTCGCCGTGACCTGGGGCTTTTGCTTTTTCACCCGGCCGTCCGGGCCGTCCCGGCCGGCGTCGGGGCGGCGTCGGGCCTCACGGGTTCCGCCGTGAGCCTTCAGGGGCGTTCACGGTCAGCTGGATCCGCGAACCGCCCGGCGTGTCGGTGGCCGTCGGCCGCGCGGGCCAGGAGGGCGGGGTTCTCCGACGCCTCGTCCGCCCTGAGGTGCCACGCCCAGTGGGTCAGGCGGCGTACGGGACGCCAGTTGCCGCCCGCTTCGAAGGTCCATCTGCCGCCGGTCCCGCTGCGCACCGCCAGGTTGCGGTCGGCCGTCTGCGGCTCCCAGCCGTAGCGCTCGCACCAGGTGCGGCATTCCGGAGAGCCGCCCTGCGGCGGACCCGCCCAGACCGACGCCCAGTCCACCCCCCGCAGGCCTTCCAGCTCGGCGGCCAGGTCCCGGGCCGTGCGGCCCGGCGTCTCCGTCGGCATCGTCTCCAGCTCCTCCCCCGTGAACGTGTCGGCATCATGACATGCCGTCAGGACGGGGACCCGGGCGGGCGGTCTTCTCCGCCTGCGCGAATCTGGTTGAAACATTCCCGGACCGTCATCGCGTCGAAGGGGTGAGACGGACGCGAGGGGGAGTAGATGCGGCAGGGTCGCAGGGACGGGTTCCGGGAATTCGCGGCGGGTCGGACGGGGCCTTTGTACCGGTCGGCGTGCCTGCTGGCGAGCGGTGACGTGCACCTCGCGGAGGACCTGGTGCAGGAGACCCTGGGGCGGATGTACCTGATCTGGGGCCGGGTCTCCCGCATCGACAACCCGGCCGCGTACGCGCAGACGGTGCTCGTACGGTCCTTCCTGACGCACCAGCGGCGCCGCTCGGCGGGGGAGCGGCCGGTCGGGGAGTTCCCCGAGTCGGGTGTCTCGGCGGCCGGCGCCGCCGACCCGGAGCTGCGGGTGACCCTGCTGCAGGCGCTCGGGCAGCTGGCCCCGAAGGACCGGGCGGTGCTGGTGCTGCGCTACTGGGAGGACCGCAGCGTCGAGGAGACCGCCGAGGCGATGAACGTCAGCTCGGCGGCGGTCCGTACCCGGAGCACGCGGGCGCTGGCTCGGCTGCGCGGGCAACTGGGGGGCTCGCTCGCCGAGTTGGTCGCCCGCTGAGCCCTGCGGGCTCCTCCGCGGTGGTTTCTCTCGATGTCATTCCTCGTTCCCCCTCGCTACTGAGTGGAAGGTCTGGGTTCGCATGTCCTTTGAAGATGAGCTCGCTGAAGCCCTGCGACAGGCGGGGGACGGTTTCACGCCCGACCGGCAGGCCCTCGTCGCCGGCGGTGAGCGGCGCGGGCGCAGGCTGGTGGTCCGCCGCCGGGCCGCCGTGATCGGCGGATCGGTGCTGGGGCTGGCGCTGATCGGCACCGCCGGCGCCTACACGGGCGGCCTGCTGGGCGGAGCGGGCGGGACGGGCGGCGTGGGTACGGCCGAGGTCGCGGCCCCGCCGGCCCTGTCGAGCACCCCGCCCGCGAAGGGGAAGGTGCCGGGGTCGGGCACCGGTGCGGTCTCCGACGAGCAGATGGTCACCTGGCTCAGGCAGCTTCTGCCCGACGGGGAGCTGACCGAGCTCAAGGGGCGCGGAACGGGCGACGGAGCCGGAGGGACCGGCGTCTCCGGCGTGTTCGACGACGGCAAGGGCAAGGCGGCCGTCGGGATCAGCCTCAACCGCGTGGACCCGAACGGAGCGAGCGTCACCGAGATGCTCACCTGCCCCGACAAGAACAAGTTCGACTACGACGGCTGCACGTCCGAGACGATGGCGGACGGGTCGAGGGTCATGCTCTACCAGGGCTACGAGTACCCCGACCGCCGCGTCCCCACGAAGTCCTGGCGGGCCACGCTGGTGACCCCGCAGGGCTACCTGGTGGACGTACAGGAGTGGAACGCGGCCGCGGAGAAGGGCGAGCCCGTCTCGCGGCCCAACCCTCCGCTGGAGCCGGTCCGGCTGAAGTCCATCGCGCACTCGCCGTTGTGGCGCCGGGCGCTGGAGGACCTGCCGGGGGCCCGTCCGGAGACGCCGCGCACGGTTCCGCGCCCGGGGGCGTCGGCCGCACCGGTCCTGGACGGGCTGGTGGCCGGGTACGGCGTCCCGGTCGTCGCCAAGGGGGGCGAGGGCGACAGCGCGTACGTCGTCCTCGACGACGGCAGGGGCAAGTCGATGGTCACGGTGGAGGTCCAGTCGCCGGGGAAGCACGGCGGCATGGACAGCCTGTTCACGCACGCCACGGTGATGCCCGACGGCACGAAGGTGGTGACCCGCCAGACGCCCGGGGAGAAGGGCGGCAAGAACGTGGTCTGGTGGAACGTGGACACGCTGCGGACCGACGGCACCCGCGTGATCGTCTCGGCCTTCAACGCCAAGAACCAGGAGAGCGACGCGACCCGCAAGGATCCGGCGCTGACGATGGCGCAGCTGAAGGAGATGGCGACGAGCGAGAAGTGGGCGCAGTACGGCAAGTAGCCGGGCGGGCGCGCGGTGAGGGAGTGCGGGCCACGGGAGTGGCCCGCACTTTCGTCGTCGGACGTGGGTGGGCTTCAGCCCGGGTCCGCGTGCTTCCTCGCGGCGCGGGCGCGCCAGGCCCAGCGGGCGAGTGCGCCGACGGCGAGCGAGATGAGGATCGCGCCCCAGTCGATCACGTGGGGCAGGCCGGGGAAGAAGGCGAAGAACGCGAACGACCCGGCGGCTCCGATGAGGAAGGCCGCGACGCCGGCGGGGCCGCGCTTCGCCTCTCCGGAGGGTTCCTCGGGGGTGGGCTGGGTGGTCATGCGCGGCTCACTTCGTGATGTGGTGGCACTGGCCCGCCCGGCGGACGCCGTTGACGTGGATGGAGGCGCAGGCCTTCCCGTAACGGGGGAGGGTCTGGGGAGCGTTGTCCCGCAAGGGGTTGATCTTGCACTCGGTGTGCGTCTTGCCGCGGGAGGTGCGGTAGGTCTTGTTCTCGGTGTCCGCGTAGGTGAAGTCGATGCGCCAGTTGCAGAAGCCCGAGTGGAGGGCTCCGACGAAGCCGCAGTCCACGCCGGCGTTCTGGTACGTGATCTTCTTGCCCTCGCCCCGGATGATGTGGGTGAACATGCAGCCGGTGGGGACCTTCATCGTGACGCCCCCGACCTGGTAGTCGAAGGTGGCCACGGGGGTGGAGCCGATCGCGCTGGCGTGGGCTTGGGCGGGGGATAAGACGGCCAGCGCGGCCGCGGTGGCGAGAGCCGCGAGGGCCCGGAGCGTGGGGAGTTTGGTCATGAGTGTTCCTTCTGTCAGAGAGTGTGTCTGAAGGTCGGAACTTCTCATCGTTGGTGCAGGGTGCTGCCCGGTCCGGCAGTCCACTGTTAAGAGTGATCAACAGGCTGGCGGGCTGACCCGTCGACCGCGGGGGGCGGAAGTCGTCGGGGGTATGGGGAAACCCCAGGTCGTATGGGTCGTGACCTGGGGTTTCGCGTGGGTGTGGACGGGGCTCAGCTGGCGCCCGGGTCGTACTTGGACAGGGAGGCCTTGACCTCGCGGGCGTGCTGGCCCTCCCACCAGGGGATCGTTTCGACCAGGACCGGCTTGGTGCCCGAGGCCAGGACCAGGGCGCGGCCCGGGGGCATCGAGCCGAGGTCGGAGACCTCCAGGACGCGCTCGCGGCGGACCGACTGGTTCACCGTGCGGTTGCCCGACCAGCGGCCGCGCTCCGACTCCTGGGTCGCGGAGAACTCGCGGAGGTCGTACTCGCCCGCCAGCTCCGAGAGGTCCCCGAGGAACTTGGTGTCGGAGACGCCGCCGCCGTAGACGCGGACGTTCGCGGCCGACCAGAGCTTCTCCATGCCGCGGTCGCCCCACACCTCGACGCCCTGGGCCCAGGACTGGAGGATCGTCATCAGGACGATGCCGCGCGAGCCGTAGTGGGAGTAGAGGTCGGGCAGGGCGCGCCAGCGGCAGACGTTCGCCGCCTCGTCCAGGACGCCGACCATCGGCAGGGAGAGGCGGCCGCCGCGCTGCGAGGTGGCGTACTCCTCGGCCGCCTCGACGACGGCCACCGTCAGGGCCGTCACCAGCGGGCCGGCCGAGTCGCTGCCCTCACGGGAGAGGGAGTAGAGGGTAGAGCCGGTGCGGACGAACTCGTGCGGGTCGAACTCGGGGCGGCCGTCGGCCGGTCCGAGCGGGCTCACCCACTTGTTGACCTCGGGGTTGATCAGGCAGGACGCCATCTGCTGCGCGACGCCGTAGATGCCGCTGCGCTGCTTGTCGGGGGCGGTGATGACCCCGTTCAGGGCGTCGGCGGGCATGTGGTGTCCGCCGCCGCGCAGGATGCGCTCCGGGGTGTCGTCCTTCGGGTTGGACAGCCAGGTGTAGATCTGCGTGACGGGCATCTTGGCGGTGGCCGCCGCGAGCAGCAGGTTGGCGAGGAGATCCTGGCCCGCCGGGTCGAAGAACGCGTCGGAGGAGGCGTCGGGGTCGCGCGAGCCCGAGGCGAAGTGGTCGGCCAGCTTGCGGGCCTTGGCCACGTCGGTGACGTACGACAGCGGGTCCCACCACCAGGCCGGCGGCTCCTGGGCCACCTGCTGCGGGTCGAAGACCCACACCTGGCCGCGGGCCTGGCGCGGTCCGCGCGTGGCGTCGACGATGTCGCGCTTGTTGGAGGTGACGAGCACCGCCCCGGGGGCGTCCAGGATCGCCGGGATGGCGCGCCGGGTCGTCTTGCCGGTACGCGGGCCCCAGATGTCGACGTGCATGTCCTCGAAGGAGCCGAACAGCGGCTGGCGGCCCTTCACCGAGCGGCCGATGAACACGCCGGGCACCTGCGCTTTGACCCCGAGGCGCTCGGCGGTCGCGGCCGCGCCCTTCATGGTGAGCTTGCCGAGGTCCGTTCCGTCGACCATGTGCTTGGCCGCCCGGTCCACGTCCGGCCTGTCGCGCAGCCGCTGCCGTATCCGGTACCCGGCGGTGATCAGTCCGGCGAGCAGCAGCGCCTCGGCGGCGGCGATGGCGCTGGCCGCGCCGCCGGGCCAGGAGTAGTCGCCCTTGGCCAGGGCTATGGCGAAGGAGAAGGGGTTGCCCGGAGGCGCCGGCTGGTCGGTGAACGACGCGCCGAGGCGGGCCGCGAGCCAGGCGGCGGACAGGAGGGCCAGGACGCCGGCCACGAGGAGGACGATCTCGATCGTCCAGTCGTCCTCGGCGCGTGGCTTCTTCTGCGGTTCTTGGGCCATGGTCAGGGCGTTCCTTCCGCCGGGCCCGGGGTGGACGTCGGCATCTCGTTCTTGCGGTGTGGTTCCGGGGCGGGCTGGTGCGACGGCCTAGGGGAAGTGCCCGGCCCCCGTCGGCACCCGGTAGACGCCCGTGATCTGCCCCTGCCACTCCCAGTTGCTGAACTCGACGTTCTTGCCCGGCCTCGGGGCGTGCAGGATCGTGTGCTTCGCCGGGTCCCAGACGATGCCGACGTGTTCCGAACCCGCCGCGCTGGGGTGGAAGAAGATCACGTCGCCGGGCTTGGACTGGCTCAGCTCGACCTTGTACTTCGAGAGGTTGGGCTGCTGGTCGTAGGTGGTGGACCCGATGTTGATCTTGCCGCCGCTGGCTTGGTAGTACATCCACTGCGTGAAGCTGGAGCAGTCGAAGGACGTGGGGTTGTCGCCCTGGAGGCGGGTGGCCCCCCAGACGTAGGGCTTGCCGATGCCGCGCTGGGCCCAGCCGAGCGCCGAGCGGACGATCGTGTCGTCGACGTCGGGGAGGGGGCCGGTGGAGCCGGCGCCGTCCGGCGGGACGGCCGTGCCCTTGCCGTTCTTGGCGCAGTCGCGGTAGTCCGCGTCCTTGCCGTTGCCGGTGCCGTTGCCGCCGGGCACGCCGCCATAGTCGGGGCTGGCCGTGATCTTCCCGGCGAGCCAGGCCTCCGGGTCGATCTCGCCGGGACCGTTGTCCTGGCCGCTGCGGAAGGGGTCGTCGACGCCCGGCATCAGCACCTCCCAGTGGAGGTGGGGGCCGGTCACGTTGCCCGTGGCACCGACCAGGCCGATCTGGTCGCCGCGCTTGACGGTGTCGCCCAGCTTCACGGCGACGCTGCTCTGGTGGGCGTACAGGGTGATGACGCCGTTCGCGTGCTCGATGCGGGTCTCGTTGCCGTACGCGCCTCCGCTGCCGACCTTCACGACCTTGCCGTCGGCCGGGGCGTAGATCGGGGTGCCGGTGGAGGCCACCAGGTCGAGGCCGGTGTGGTAGCCGAGGCTCCAGTGCGGGCCTTCCTGGTGGTACTTGGTGCCGATCGTGTAGGTGCCCGTCTTCAGCGGCCACTGCCAGTCCTTGCCGCCGGTCGTCGCGGGCGGGTCGTCCGGGCGGAACGGGGCCGTGAGGGGGCGGGAGAAGCCCATCGGCGCCATGGCCGTGGTCGTGCCGCCCTGTCCGCCGCCTCCGCTTCCGCCGAGGGGCGGGGTGGACCAGCTGCGGGGGCCCTTGGATCGGATGCTCAGGGCCTCGCTCGGCTGGGCGTCGTTGCCGACGGGCTCGGGGATGTCCGAGCTCTGGCCCAGGACCGGGAAGGAAGGATTCTTCTCGACGGTGGTCTTCAGGTGCGCGTACCAGCGGTTGATGAGGTCCTTGTCGCCGGTGAGGGTGCCGCGGTAGCGGGCGGCCTGGGTGAGGACCACGCGGGGGTAGACGGTGTTGGTCTTGGTCGAGCCGGAGTAGCCGAGCAGCGCGTCCCAGGCGTTGGTCTCCGCCTTCAGGGCGTGCATGTAGTTGGCGGCGGCGAAGGCCAGGTCGTCGATGCCGTAGCGGTCCTTCTGGCCGTCGCCGTTGCCGTCCTCGCCGTACTGGCCCCAGGCCCAGTCGCCGAACTGCAGCAGACCCTTGTAGCCGAGGCCGTTGTCGCCGCCGGGGGCCGCGGACTTGTCCTGGCCGTACCTCGTCTCCTGGTACATCTGCCCGGCGATGATCGTCCAGTCGAGGCCCTCGTAGCGGGCGGCGGCGCGCATCGAGGCGAGGATCATCTTCGGGGGTATCTCGTCGCGGGCGGTGTCGCTCGGCATGTACATCTTGCCGGCGGGCATGATCGGGTTCGTGGCCGCCTTGTCACTGGTGTTGCCGGCGCCCGCGTTCTGGCCGTAGTCGCCGCAGGCGGCTTGGGCTGCGCCGCCGCCGATGCCGCCTACCAGCGCGATGAGCAGGACGATGAGGACAATACCGATGCCGAACATCGGCATCCCGCCCGCGGCGATGAGCAGCACCCACTTGAGGTTGCTCTTCTTCTTGCCGCCACCTCCACCGCCCTGACCCGAGGCGAGTTGAGCCGCGCCCTTGGCGGCCTTCGCCACTTTGGCGGCCTTGGACGCGGCCGCCAGTACGGCAGGAGCCACCACGGGTGCCTCACCCTCCCTGGGGCTCGGGCGCACCTACGTTGCCCAGGCCGTAGATGTCGAAGCCCGCCACCTGCCACTCGGCACCGCTCCTGCGCGCGCTCACGAGCCAGGTGTTGGTCTCGGTCTCGGTATTGCGGCCTTCCTTCGAGCGGGTCGCGGTCACTTCCACCACGCTGGAGATGGTCTGGCCGCTGCCGCGTGCGAGGTCGTCGGCGATCTGCGCGTCCCGGCGCACGACCGCCTTCCCGGTGGAAGAGCACTTGGCCTGCTGGCATTCCGCCCACGTCTTGCCGGTCGGCAGCACGGTCAGCTGCTTCATCTCCTCATTGCGCACGGTGTGGTCCAGCAGTGGGGGCGCCCAGGCGGCGGCCGTATCCGTGTGCTTGTAGGTGCTCAGACCCGACATGTACGTGACCATCGCGCGGTGCGCCGCAGCCAGATCTTCCGGCTTGACGATGGGTGGCACGGAGTCGGCGGCTCCCGAGGGCAAGGCAGGGGCGCCGGCGGCGCCGCCCGCGCCCGCTGACGCACCGCCCCGCGTGGCCGTCGGGGTGCGCGGGGCCCCGGACTTGGCGTCGTCCTCGCCGTCGAAGACGGTGAAGACGACCACGGTGCCGATCAGCAGGACACCCAGCAGCACCAGCGCCAGTACCGCACTTTGCTTGTTCTCGGCAGGTGAATCCACCGTCCGGGCCCTCCCTCAGTCAGGTCGCCGAGCCACCGTAGGTGGCGGGAGAGCCGGGGGAGCCCGGGTTTTCCTCATCGGGAAAACAGATGAAAGCGAAGGGGCGTCCTGAGGAAAGCGAAGCGGACGTGGGGTGGTTGAGGCTTGTGGGGAAACGGTGAGGAACGTCTCGTGCGTCCTCACCGGTTCCTTACAAGGGCTGCGCCTCGGGGTCGTACTCCTCCAGCGGGAGCGGGTCGAAGGGGTACGCGGTGTGGCCGCCCGTCTTGGGGGAGCAGGCCGCGAACGGGCCGAGGTCCGTGTCCATCAGCACCCGCAGGTGCGGGTCGGCGTGGTGCAGCCACCACGTCGACAGGCCGAGCGTGGGCTCCAGGCGCAGCTGTTCCCAGGCCAGCCAGAGCGCGGAGAGGCGCGCGCCGGCCTCGGGGTGCTCCCACCAGCGGGGGCACCAGGTGGCGGAGGAGCCGTTGAGGCGGCGGCGGACGGTCGGGGCGAGGAACTCGCTGACGAAGGCGAACACGTCGGAGAAGTAGAGCTCGACCTCCTCACCGGGGGCGGGTACCTCTTCGCGGCCGGTCACTGTTCGATCCCCTGCGGCTTCGGTGCGGCCTCGACCACCGGGTTGATCACGCCGTGCGTGCTGGCCAGGGCGGGAGCGGGCCGGGGCGGGACCGTCATGGTGCGGGGAATGGTGGCCCCGTGGATGAAGGAGTGGCCCAGCGCGGGCTTCGGGGGCTCGGGCTGTTCCCGCTCCGCCGGGAGCGCGGTCAGCTCCTCGTAGCCCTGGGCCGCCGACAGGGTTCCGACCGCCGCTTCGAGCGCGGTCCGCTGCCGCTCGGGGGCGTCTATGGCGGCGAGTCTGGCGGCGAACTGCGCGGGGGTCGTGTCCTTCGCGTCGTAGTCCTCCATCCGCACCTGGCACCGCACGGCCTCGTCCGCCATCAGCTCGTCGATCTCAGCGGGCAGATGTTCGTGGCGGGGGAGCGGGAGGGGGAACCTGACCCCTTCCTTCCCGACGTTCGGGTGGTCGAGAAGCTGCGGCATCTCGATCTCACCGAGGACGGAACCGGCGCCGAGATCGGCGGCGAAGGCCACGACGGGCCCCTGGGACTCCTGGGCGTAGCGGAACGACGCCGCCCGCCAGACCTCCGGAGCCAGGTCCTGCAACTCCTTCTCGGGCAGACCGAGGTCCTGCGCCAGCGCCTTCTGCACTTCGGGCTGCCACAAGTGGTAGGAGTCCAGGGTCCGGCCCGCTTCGGTGTCCTCGAGCACCTGGTAGCCGCGGCTCTCGCCGCACGCCTGCGCGACGAACCGGTGTCCCACGTCCTGCGGGGCGCCCTCCGGCTGGGACCTCCAGGACCAGAAGGCGCGGGTCTCGCCGCGGTCCTCGATGGTGACCGCCTGGGTGTTGGCGACCTCCCTGATGAACGACAGCAGGGACGGTCGCCCCTCCGCCTCCGGGTAGGCGGCGGCCCAGTCCCCCCATATGCGGGACGTGACCTCCTCCACCCGGTCCGGGGTCCGGGGCTTCGACGCCTCGTAGGCGGCCTCGAGCGCGATGGCGCGTGCGAGCTCGTCAGGGGTGGGGTGCCTCGCGTCCGTCATCGGCCGGAGCCCTGGAACTCTTCAGGTGCGTACACGTCAAGGGTGATCGCCGATGCGCCGGCCATGTCGGCGGTCCAGGTCGGGAAGGCCACGGACTGGCTCAGCACGACGAACGGCTGTCCCGGGACGTCTCCGCCCGGCGCCCAGTACGCGAACTGATAGGGGCGGCGGGACCGCATACGTGCCTCACGGCCGTGCCAGTACGACGGGTGGGGCGGTTCCGGGAAGTCCGCGGCGTCCCAGGGGCCGGTCCACGTCGGCGCGCCGAGTACGTCCACGGCTGCCTCCAGGTGCGCCGGCCAGACAGCGGCGGCGGTTGCGAGGACCTCACCGTTCTCGGCCGCGGAGCCGGCCCTCACCTGCCACGGGTAGTGCGTCAGGCTCACCAGCGGGCTCCACTCGCCGCCGATGCGGTCGTAGAACGTCCACCGCCCCCCACTGCGCGTCCGGACGATCAACTGCCGGTCGAGCGTCTGCGGATCCCAGCCGTACCGTCCGCACCACTCGTTGAACATCCCCGAACCGCCCTGGGGCGGACCGGACCAGACCGAGGGCCAGTCGTCGACAGCCTGCATCCCCGCCAGTTCGGCGGCGAGGTCCTGAGGCGTCCGGCCGGTCGTCTCCGTCAGCATGCTTGGCTCCTTCGTCCGTGGTGAGCTGAACGTATCCCGTCAGGAAAGCAAGATCCCCAACAGGAACACGACGACCACGATCGCGCCCATGGCGAGGCGGACCTTCGGGTCCTCGCGCTCCCACAGCTCGTGGACCGCGGCCCAGCCGGTCAGGCGCGCCGCGCGGCCGTTGTGGATGTCGGTGGGCGATGCCGGGCCGTCAGGTTCCGCATCGGTGTCGGTTTCCTCGGCTTCGGGGTCGTAAAGGTCGGCCCCCGTCACCCCCTGCTGCTCCTGCGCGACCACCACTAGGCCCTCCAGCAGGTCCGGCATGGTGTGCGGGGTCAGGGGGTACGCGACCGTGCCGTGCGGGGTGCGCAGGCAGAGCTTCGACTGCCAGGGGTTTCCCGGTTCGTAGCCGGCGATCCAGGCGTGCTCGGCCTCCACCAGCGGCGGCTCGGGGGCTTCGAGGGCGGTGCCAGCGTCCTGCCACGGGTGAACCTTCTGATCGCTCAACTCTCGTCCTTCGGGAGGTCGGGGACGGCTCCGCACCCGCAACCCGGGCACAACCCGGCATTGTGACGGAGCCGCTGGCGAATGGGGGCCCGGACGGCTCCCGGGTTTTCCTCACAGGGATTCCTTATTTTTTCCTCACGTCTTCCCGCGAGGAAATCCGGGAGGGGAATGTCAGCTCGATTTGCCACACTGCCGACCGCACCTGATCTCACCAGGGCCCGCCGCACGCCCGACCGGCGGACGGGGAACACATGCGGGGAGAGAGCCGAGCCGATGACGGACCACAGCAGTTCTGCGGACGCGGTCGGCGAGGGCCGGCCCGACGGGCACCCCGCGCAGCAGGCACCGGGTCCGTACGAGTCCCCGGCCGTGCCCCAGCTCTCCGCCGAGGCGGCCCGCAGCCAGGTGGCCGCCGCGTGGGTGCGCGTGGCCCCGCAGTCCAACGTCCCGCCCGGCCAGGCCGCGGTGCCGAGCCTTCCGCCGCGCGCCGACGGGCCCGCCCCCGAGTCGAAGAAGGACAAGCGGGAGCAGGCCAAGGCCGAGCGCAAGGCCGAGTACGAACGCAAGAAGGCGGCCCGCAAGGCCGAGTACGAGAGCAAGAAGGCCGCGCGCGAGAGCAGCAAGCGGGGCGGGAAGGCCTCCGCTGCGGGGACACCGGCCGCGGCGGCCGCACCCGCTGCCGCCGCGGATCCGTCCGCTCCCGCCGCAGACCCGTCCGCCGCGGCCACCGGCCCCGCAGGAAGCGGCGCCAAGGGGCCGGACGCCCGGTTCGAGGTGCCGCGCCCGGGCGGCCGGCTGCCCTCCAACGGCAAGAGCACGCACGTCGCCCTGCGCGCCACGCTCCTGATCACCGCATGCGTCTTCGCGCTGGGGTCCTGCGGTGTCACGGGCCTGGTCATCGGCAGGTCGTCGGTCACCGTGAAGCCCGCTGCCCTGGACGGCCAGGACCTGACCCGCTACCGCCTCACGGACTTCCCGGTCCAGTCGGCGGCGGTCTTCGCGGAGGAGTACGCGTCCCTCTGTATGACGTACGCGCCGGAGAACGCCGACAAGCGCCGCGAGTCCCTCTCCCACTACATCTCGTCCGGCGTCGACCGGGACTGCGGCTGGAACGGGAAGGGCAAGCAGCAGGTCAAGCAGGCGAACTGGGACGGGACCGTCGAGGAGCTCCCCGAGTACGGGAAGAACGGCCGGTACCTCAACATCCAGGTCACCTACACGGGCGGCCGCACCACCACCCTCTCCGTACCGGTGTACGTCAAGGACCTCGCCGGAGCCTCGGGCCTGCGGGTCGTCGGCAACGTCGGCGAGATGCCGCTGCCGATCCGCGACACCGCTCCCACGCTGGAGAAGGGCGGCGAGGTCGTCGACCAGGAACTCTCCAACCAGCTCAGGGACCAGGTCTTCGCGGGCTACTTCAAGGCGTGGGCCGCGTCCGACACCACCGCGCTCACCCGCTTCACCACCCCCGACGCCACCCCCGCGGCGGTCTCGGGCCTGGCCGGCGCGCTGACCGCACCCGTCGTCCAGGAGGTCCAGGCGCTGGCGCCCGAGGGCACCGAGACGGGCAAGAAGGTCACGTACGGCCAGGGCCAGGCGGTCCCGGCACGGGTGACCGTCGTCTGGGGCGGTGGAGGGGCCGATGACGCGAAGGCGGAAGTGACGCTGAAGCGCTCGTACCGGGTGACCGTGGTGAACACGGCGCAGGGCTGGTTCATCAAGGACATCCGCGGCGGGGTCATGGACCCGACGGGCGGCCGGGCGGACACGCCGGGCACGGCCACGGCCTCGCCGAGCGCCGCTCCGGCCGCAGGGGCGAGCGGCGCGCCCGCCCCGTCCGGTTCGCCCGCCCCGTCCGGCCAGGCCTCACCCGGGGCGTCCCCGTCCCCGTCGCCCAAGCCGGAAGCCTCCAAGTCCCACTGACGCGTCATCGGGCAGGGCGGCCCACAGCCGCACCGCACGACGCGCCACCCATCCGTACGCCCCTCACAACGAAGGACAGACACCTCATGATCCTGGCAGCGACGACCCTCGACGGCATGTTCAAGTCGATCCAGAGCATCCTGGCCGGCCTGGGCCTCACGGTCGCCTCCTGCGCCCTGCTCATCCTCGGCATCCGGATGCTGCTGTCGATGAAGCGCGGCGACGGCATGCGCGAGGCCTTCCAGGGCTTCGGAATGATCGCGCTCGCCGCCTTCATCATCGGCGGCGCCGCCGGTCTCGCCGGCATGCTCATCAGCCTCGGCGAGCAGATCGGCGGCAAGGGCTGATCCCGGGGACGGGCCGCGAGGAACGGAACGCGGCCCGCGACCGTAGACGTGCCGCCCGCGACCGCGACGCGCGGCCCGCGACCACGCCAGAGAGGGGGACCGACTGATGACGCAGGAAACGCCGGACGCACCGGCGCCCATGGTCGCCTACGACCACACGGACCTGCTGAACCGGCCCAAGCGCATCTGGAACTGGGGCAACATCCCGCTTCCCGGTCTGCTCCTGCCCGCCCTGGGCGCCGCCTTCGGGTTCGGCGTGCTGTGGCTCGTGCTGCTGCTGACGCTGTCGGCCTTCCTGCCCTTCCTGGGCCTGTCGCTCATCACCTCGGTCCTGTACCTGGGGCCGCCGGTCGGCGTCTACTTCGTCTGGGGCCGGCCGCTGCCGTCCGCCCTCACCCTGAGCCAGCAGGTGGTGGTGTGGGCCGACTACTGGGCCCAGCCCAAGCGGCTGCAGGGCCTGGGCGCGGACCGCGAGCCGGAGGAGCTGCACTGGCAGGTCATCCTCTGGCAGCCGCAGGCACGGCGCTGGCACAAGCGGTACGACGCGGCGCTCGCGACGGCGGCCCTGCACGGCTCCTCGTTCGCGGCCTCCGCCGCCTCCCCGACCCCGGCCCCACCGAACGCACCCGCCGAGACCGCACACTCCGAGACCGCAGGATGACTCCTCCATGTTCATGCTGATCATTTTTGGCGGGGCGGTCGCCTTCTTCCTGATCGCCATGCTCCTCGCGTCCATGTCCTCCAAGAAGAACACCGGTGCCAAGAAGGGCGGCTCCGGCGGTTCGGGGAAGTCGGGCGGCTCCTCGTCCTCCTCGTCGTCCTCCTCCCGCGGCCAGGCCGCCCAGGCCAAGCGCCGCGAGGAGATGCGGCTGCCCTACCGGTACGCCGACGACATGATCTTCGTCCACGGCGACTCCGTCTGGACGGGCATCGCCCTGCCCACGGCCATCGACGAGTACCTCAACGCCGTCGAGCTCCAGGCCATGGCCGAGGCCCCGGCCCGCGCGCTGCTCAACCTCGCCCGCGGCGACCGCAACGTCGAGTGCCACTACCGCAAGGTGTACCGGCCGATCACGGCCCAGGACTGGGCCGATCAGCTCAACGCCGTGGCCTGGGACCCGACGGAGAACTACAAGGCGTACAACTTCCGCAAGGCCGACTACCAGGAGCGCATCGGCGCGCAGCGCGAGCGCAACATCCTGCTGGTCAAGCTGGGCTCGATGAAGCGGAAGTCCGGTGGCGACAGCGGAGTGCTCCCCGGCGGAGACGACCCGGTCGAGGAGTCGGGCGTCACCCGCTCGGTGCGCGGTGCCGCCGACGCGGCGGCCGCCGGTGCCACGGGCGTGCACGACGAGTACCTGTCGCCGGAGCTGCTGGCCCAGTGGACGCAGGTCGCCCGCGAGGTCCACGAGAGCCTCGAAGGACTCGGCGGCACCCCCCTGAGCCGCCAGGAACTGGTCTGGCTGATCCGCAAGCCGCTCCACGGCGACCTGCCGATCCCGGCCGAGCCGGTGCTCGGCAGCCGCGCCTGGGGCCCCGACCAGTTCGACCTGGTCGTCGACTTCTCCGGTGAGAACCGCAAGACGCACATCGTGCTGCACCAGTACGACGAGATGACCGGCGAGCGGCACACCAGCTACACGACGACCCTCGTCGCGGCGAGCTGGCCCATTGAGACCCGCTTCCGGCAGTCGACCGCGTGGGCCCGCTACGCGGCCCAGCACGTCGACTTCCCGGTCGAGATCGACATGCGGTTCACGCTCATCCCGTACCTGAAGTTCCAGGACCGGGCGAAGAAGATCAGCGGCAACCTCGTCGACGAGATGAACGACATGGCCAACTCCGGCCGTGCCCCCGGCACCCAGCTCGCCGCCCAGGTCACCCGTGCCCAGAACCTCCTCGACGACGTGGAGGAGCACAAGATGCCGGGCATGGAGGCGCAGATACGCTTCACCATCTCGGCCCCCGACCTCGCCGAACTGGAGCGCCGCCGCCGCATCCTGGAGATGCAGTTCAAGCAGGACCTGAAGGTCACCCTGCTGCGCCCGAGCCGCCAGCAGTGGCGCCTGCTGCAGTCGCAGCTGCCGGGTGACGCGCCCAAGCTGCCCGTCGCGCCGTACCTGCGGCTCCAGGAGGTCGAGCAGCTCGGCGCCGGGCTGCCCACGGCCGGCACCGAGCTGGGCGACAACCCCGAGCGCCGGTCGGGCAAGCAGCTCGGCTGGGTCGGGAACCTGGTCGGCTGGGCGGGCAAGACCCCGGTCCACTACTCCCTGCACGTGGGGCCGGCCCGCAACGACGGCGGTGGCGTGGCCATCGTCGGCGCCTCCGGCGGCGGCAAGTCCTCGCTGGCCCTGCAGAAGTTCTACGAGGAGTCGGAGTCGGGCGTGCGCTGCCTGGTCATCGACCCCAAGACCGACTTCGCGCAGCTCTGCTACTACCTGGCCTTCGGCTCGCAGGTGAACGACCCCGAGTTCCCCCTCGACGCCGAGGCGGGCCTGCTCGGGACCCCGCAGAGCCGATTCCAGCCGGTCAACCCGGAGTTCTGGGCCGAGACGGAGGTCGTCGACCTCCTCAAGGGCCAGGCCGGGGTCCTCGACCCGTGGGTGGTCGCCCGCGACGTCCCCTCCGGGCGACTGCTCGCAGAAACGATGCTGCGCGGCTTCCTCGGCGACGAGGACTACCAGCGGGTGCGCCTGCCCGTCATCGAGGCCATGGCCACCGTCGTCGGCTGGTACAACTCCGCGATCCGGCAGGCCACCGAGCAGGGGCTGAGCGCGCGCGACGCCGAACGCCAGGTACCCCGTCCGACGCTGTGGCAGGTCGTCGACGAGGTCGTCCGGGTCTACGACGAGGCGGTGGCCTCGGGCGACCGCGAGACCGTGAAGGACCTCAAGCTCGCCCAGATGCTGCTCACCGAGCTGCGCACCCTGCCGTACGCGCGACTGGCCTTCGCGGAGAACCCGCAGACCCTGTCCGCGATGCGCAAGCGCCGCACGGTCATCACCCTGCGCGGTTTCCAGACCCCCGCCTCCTCCGACCCGCGCAGCTGGAACCCGGCCGAGCGGCTCGCCGCGACCGCGCTCATGGCGGTCGTGGAGCTGGGCAGCCAGATGCTCGACGTCGGCTACGAGAAGAACCCGGTGACGGGCGAGGTCGGCCTGCGGCCCAAGGCGCTGTTCGTCGACGAGGCGTACGTGGTCACCGCGACCGAGAGCGGCCGCGACCTGATGCGGCGCGCGCTCAAGCAGGGCCGTTCGTACCTGGCGGTGATCGTGCTGATCACGCAGCAGGCCATCGACCTCGTGCAGATCGAGGACTCCGAGGCCCGCAGCGGTGGCGCCAACCAGATCCACACGGTCTTCGCCTTCAAGCAGAAGTCGGCCCAGGAGGCCTCGCTGGTGGCCCCGCTCCTCGGCCGGCCCGAGAGCGACACCAAGGTGTCCAACTCCCTCCAGGAGCTGCGGACGGGTGTCTGCCTCCAGCGGGACGTGGACAAGCGGGTCGGGACGGTCGCGGTGGACCTGGTCTTCCAGGAGATCCTCGCCGCCACGGACACCAACGGCACCACCCGCCCGGGCCGGCAGGCCGTCGACCCGCCGCTCAGCGTGTGGGACTGGACCTTCATGCAGGAGGCCGCCCGCGAGGACCGGCCGGCCGAGGCCGAGGCGGCCGCCTCGCGGTAGCGGCGCCCTCGCCCTACCAGTTCCTCACCCCCGTATCCCAGGAGAATCCGTGCGACTGACCAAGACGCTCACCGCCGTGACCGCCGCCGTGGCACTGGCGACGCTGACAGGCTGCGGCAGCGACGCGAAGGGCGACGACCTCGGCCTTCCTTCCGCCGGTGACATCGCCGCCGTCGAGAAGTTCGTCAACCAGCACGCCCAGTGTGCCCACCCGAGGAAGGCCGCTGCCGAAGGCACCGAAGGCATCCTGACGGACGAGGCCAAGGACCCCGAGTGGTCGATCAAGGATCGCGAGGTCTGTGACGACGGCGCACACCAGGTCGTCACGCTGCTGTCGATCTCCGACATGGCGAAGTTCCAGGCGGCGAACCTCAAGGCTTCGCAGAACGGCAAGAACTACCAGGCGCTGGTCGGCAAGGACTTCGCGGTCGTGCCCGCAGGCGACGAAACCGTCAAGAAGCTGATGAACGCCAAGCTGCTCCTCCTGACGTGTGGGGGCAAGTTCGAGATCCCGGGCGGCTTCAAGAAGCACCCCGGGCTGGCCGAGGGGTGCGTCCTGACCGATTACGTCCCTTCGTAGCCGTCGACTCCTCACGTCCCTCTGCCGCGGAAATCCCGAAGGAAGCCGATGCTCGTGCGCCGTAGCGCCAAACCACGCGGAACCGCCGCCGGTACGCCGTCGCTCCGCGACCGGGCGGGGGGTGTCGGCCGTGCCGTGCGCGCCGGTGTCTTCCTCGTCCTCGCGTTGATCGCCCTGTCGCTCGCGGTCCCCGGCACGGCGCGTGCCGAGGACTTCGCGTGCAGCTTCACCGGCAATGACAGCTACAGCCGGGACAACCCGGGAGCCAGCGGTGAGTTCCTCATACCCGCAGTCAACCAGTGGGAGAACGAGGCGAAGCGTGCCAAGAACCTGAATGACACGACGGGGATGGTCACCGGCGCGGTCAGGATGCCGGAGGCCCCCGAGCGCTACACCTTCTACGAACTCAACGCCATGCGCGGCATGAACTGGTCCATGACCTTCAGGGGTTCGGGCAACGCCTCGGACGAGAACGGCACCGTGGGCAGCGGTGCAGACCACTGTTCGATCATGGACATGATTAACAACGGCGTGGCCAACATGGTTTTCATGGGGACCAAGTACCTGGCCCGTACGGCGATCTCCATCAAGGAGCTCGCGTCCAACCCAAGTCCGCTCAGCGGCCTCTACACGGGTCGCGACAATGTCGTGGGCACCATCAAGGACCACGTCTTCATCCCTGCGGTCCCAGTCATGATCATGCTCACGGGCTTCTGGGTGTTCGCCAAGTGGCGCAAGGGCGAGATGCGCGAGGCCTGGTCGGGAGTGGGCTGGGCATCGCTGACGACGGTCGCCGTCGTAGCGCTCCTGACCGGTGGTAATTACGTCAACATGATCAACCAGGCGGATGCGGGTATCGCCCAGGCGAACTCGCTGTTCTCCGAGGCGGTGCTCTCGGGGGCCTCGGGCAAGTCGCAGTCTCCCTGCGACTTGGAGGGGGACTACAACCGGGGCCTGCGCATTTCCAGCTGCTCGATGTACGACACCCTCGTGTTCCGCCCCTGGGCGCTCGGCCAGTTCGGTGAGCACGGTACGAACTGCATCTTCAAGAAGAGCGGCGGCGCCCGGATCGACGGCGGCGCCTGCGTGCCGGCGAGTGCCGGCACCACGTGCAGCTTCGGAAAGGGCGCACGCTGCGAGGACGTCCGGGTCAAGCAGGCGGTGTCGCAGTCGACGACCAACAAGGATGCCTTCCCCGGGGCGGACGGCGAGGAGAAGAGGGTCAGCAGCGGCGACAAGGAGACGAAGGAGTGGATGCCCATCCGTCAGGACATGGCGGGCGGTCCGGGCAAGGGGTATCCCAGTGACTTCAAGGACCAGAGGATCTACCCCGTGTCCTTCGACGAATGGGCCGGGAAGAATTCCGGGGCCCGGGTCGGGCTCGCCGTCTACTCGGTTTTCGCGGCGCTGATCGTCGGCGTCATGGTGATCGTGCTCAGTGCGCTCACTCTGCTGTGGCACGCCGTGACCCTGATCATGATCATCATGCTGCCGCTGATCGCCACGCTGGGCATCCACCCGTCCCAGCAGAAACTGCTCAAGGGCTGGCTCCAGACGTTCATCCACAGCTTCGTGCTCCGCGCCGGCTTCGGCATCATCCTGACCGTGCTCCTGGTCCTCTACCAGATGATCCTGCCTGCCAAGATCTCCATCGGTATGCAGCTGCTGATGCTGCTGCTGGTCACCGTCGCGGTCGTGATGATGCTGAAGAAGCTGCTCTCGGGCGCCTACAGCCCGCAGATCGCAGGGGCGCAGGACGCCCTGGGCGTCGGGGACATGGCGAACACCGTGGGCGGCAAACTGGGGCAGTACGCCCCCGGTGCCGCGGCCGGAGTCGCGAAGACGACGGGCCGTGTCGCCGGGAAGACGGCTGCTGGTGTGGCCAAGCCGGTCGGCACGGCCATGCGCAAGACCGGTGCCGCCGCGATACGGGGTATGGACAAGCGCGGGAACAGGGAACGCCTGATGAAGGGCGGCTGGATCGCCCCCCGCAACGCCAAGCGCGACCAGCGCCGGAGCGCTGCCCAGTCCGCGGAGATGCAGCAGCACAACTACGAACAGATGAAGGCGACCCAGGCGGGCCAGCCGTCGTCCGAGTCGGAGCGGCGCGAGAGCGGCCGGGTCAGCCTCGGCAGCCCTTCGACCTCGTCCACGCCGCCCCCGCCCGGTCCTCCCCCTCCGGCCCCGGCACCGGCCCCCGCCGCGTCCGCTCCCGCGCAGGAGGCCCCCCGCCCCGCCAGTGGTCGGACCAGAGCGCCCGAGGTGGTGCCCACGCGGGCGCAGTCGTTGCCGTCGGTGCCCGATCCGCGGCGCGCCTCGGCACAGCCGAGCCAGCCGCAGTCGCGGCCGCAGCCGCAGACTCCGGCCCGTGCGCCGCGGGAGGGTGACGGTGAGGGTCACGGTGGCCGACGGGTGTCGGAGCCGGAGTAGGAGGGGCTGAGTCGTGGCAAGCGTGATCGCCGACCACCCGCCGCAGGAGCTCGCCGTCGAGCTGGCCGGGCTCCTGCGGGTGGACTGGCGTGCCGTGTGGCCCGGGGTGCCGGACGGCGGGGCCGGGCGGGAGGAGTGGTGCGCGGGGTTCGGGTGGCGGCCGCTGTGGTCCCAGTCGGGGCTGTGGGTGCGGACGCCGCAGGGCGGCCGGCTGCACCTGGCCGCCTCGCCCGGCCCCGGCCGGCCCGTCACGCGGGCCTCGTACGACGTCTGGAAGGCCGCCGCCGGTGCGGCCTCCGACGGGGAGGCCGTCCTGGCCGCCGGCCTCGGCCGCTACGCCGCCCACCTCGCCCGGATGACGGCAGCCCTGGGCGCGCCGGGCTGGGAGGGCGCCTGGGACAGCCCGGACTTCCCGGAACCGCCCGTGCCCGGCCGGTGGGGCGACGCCGGTGAGCGGCGGGAGCTGAGGGCTCCGTACCGGCTCGCGCAGTGGAGGTACCCGCATCCGCTCGCCCCGGTGATCGTGCTCGCGCTGGAGTGCCGGGACGCGGGCTACGCGGCGGGTGGGACGATCACTCTCACCTTCCACGGACCGCCCGACCCGAAGCCGATGGGCGGCCCCGGCTGGCTGCTGTGACGTAACGAGACGCGAGAAAGAGAGCACGACATGGGCACGCCCTTCGAACCGCCGGTGGACCGCACCCCGCAGGAGCTCGTCACCGAGCTGCGGGGGCTGGCGGACGTCCACTGGGAGACGGTCTGGAACGGCCCGCCGCTGCCGAGCCAGGGGCTGGACGAGTGGTGCGCGCAGTTCGGGTGGACGCCCACGCAGTTCGAGTACGTGCTGAACGTGGTCACGCGGACCGGGGGGAAGATGACCCTGAACGCGGCGGGTGGCAGCTGGGCGCCCGTGCAGAGCCTGCGGCACTGGGTGTGGGGGGAGTCGGCGACGGCTCCGGAGGGAAACCCGCGTGTGCTGGCCGAGGCGGATCGGGTCTGGCCGTTGTACCGGGACGCCGTGACCTCGGTGCTCGGCGCACCGGCCTGGGACGGCGGCTGGGATTCCGCCTCGTTTCCCGAGGAGCTCCCTCCCTACTCGGTCCCGAAGCCGGAGACGCGGCTGAAGCACAAGCGTCCTTATCGCATCGCCTACTGGGAGATGGCGGGACCCGGCGGTGCCCTCGCCAGTCTCGGCATCACACCCGCCATGGGTACCGCCGACGGGTCGGACGCCGGAGTGGTGAACATGAGCCTCCGGGTCTATCCCCGTCCGCTGGAGGTCTGACGACGGTGAGTCCGGAACCGATACCGGAAGGCATACTGGCGGGCGCTCTGGCTCGGGCGAAGGCCCGGGAGGAAGCCGCCCAGGAGGCCAAGAAAGACCCGGAAGCCGTGGTGGAGCGCATCAAAGCCGCGGCCACGGCCGCGAAGATGACACCGAAGGCCTACATCGACGCCCTCGCCAAGGACACGGCGAAGCTCACGCCGCCCGAGGGGACGAAGCCGATCAGTGCCTTCTGGTCGTACGGCATCGAGCACCCGGAGGCGCCGAAGAACGACCGGGGGGTTCCGTTCCTGTCCCAGCGCTTCATCGCGGAGGAGTGGGCCGCCCAGCAGAACGAGACTCATCCCGGCACCGCGCGGACTCTGGAGACGTCCCCCGGCGGTCAGGAACTCGACGAGATGTTCCTCTGGGAAGACGAGGTCACCGAGCTCCTCGGTGGTGAGGAAGCGGGCTTTCACGAGGGCTACGCCAAGCAGATCTGGAACAAGATCTCCGAAACCTACGGCAGCCTCGCCGAAGGCCGGGTGGTCGTCTTCGCGGACGTCGGCAACACCCGGGCCGTCCTGCAGCAGAGCGAACTCGGCGCGCTCTGCGCCAATCCGAACGTCGGCCTGCACAACATCAACTTCGTGTACGAGGCTCCTCAGTCCTGGCCCGAGGTCACCCGGGCCGAGGCCGGCACCAACGCCGTCCGTGCCGTCGCGCAGTTCGACGACAAGGACCTCCCGCGCCACATCGACCCCCACGCCTTCGCCGCCGACACCCCCGAGGCCCGCAAGGCGAAGATCGACGCCATCATGGAGAGCGTCGCCCCGGCCCAGGCGCACGCGCCGGCCGTCGAGGCGCCCGAGCGGCAGGCCTCGCCGAAGCGGGTGCCCAACCCGCTGTGGCAGATGGGCTTCCGGCAGCCGGACACCGTTGCCCGGCCCGTGGGCCGGGAGCCGGTTCTCGGCGCCGCTGCCGCGGGGGCCGTGGCCCTCGCCCCCAAAACCCCCGCGACAGGTATGGACGGTCCCGCATGATCCCTCGTCCCACCCTCGAATCCGTCCGCCGGCTGCTCCGTCAGGAGCGGGACGACGCCTGGGCCGTGCGGATGCTGCCGCGGCTCGTGCTCGGGCTGGCCGGCGGGTACACGCTGTTCGTGCTGGCCTCCGCCGGGATGGCGGAGTTCATCACGGTCTGCGCGGTGCTCGCGCTCGGCGGTGTGCTCTGGCTGCTGCGCCGGCGCGGGCAGCTGCTGCTCGCGCTGGGCTCCACCGTCGTGACGGCCGGGATGACCGGCTACCTGGCCGCCGCGGGCGACATCGCGCGCGGCTCGGCCGGCGGGCTGCTCAGCGGGCAGGCCGTGTTCGGGTACTGGGCGCTCGGCGGGATGGCGCTGCTGGGGGCCTGGATGCTCAAGCGGCCGCGCGGCCGCCGCGGGGTCACGGTCGTGCTGGCCGATGTGCTGCTGATCGGCGCCTCCGGGGTGGGAATGCTCGCCCCGGCATTCGGTGTTCCCCTTGGATTCCTCTGCGTCGTCGGGGTGCTGGCCGTGCGCAGTGGGACCGTTCCCGGTGTGAGCAAGCGCGAACGGAGCGTGCGGAGTCGAGGACTCCGCAGGTTCATGTCAGCCGCTGACACGGATGCGCGGTGAAGTGGTGGCGCGTCAGTTCCCCTGTGTAATAAACCGTGCACAACGCATGGGACGGCTTTGCCGCTGCCAATTCGCCTGTTCTAGAGTCCCCGTTGGTTACAGAAAACATCGGGGGACTTCTTCCATGGCGAAGACAGCACTGAGAACCCGGCCGGCATCCATGCTGCCGGCCACCACGACGCTTCTGCCCTGCCAGCGGCGGCCCGATATCTTCGCGGAGCCGCTCCTGGAACACCCGCCCGCGGGTGCGCCGGAACTGCCGTTCCGGACGCGCAGGAGCCAGGCCCTCACCCATGCCGCCCGGCAGCTCTGTTTCTCCTGCCCCCTGTGGGCCGAATGCCTCCAGGACTCCGTCGTCCGGTCCGATCCGGGCGGTTACGCCGCCGCCACCACCGAGCAGGACCGGCGCTGGATCCGCCGGTTCCTGCACATCGGCGACGGCCGGGGACGGCTGACCGCCTCCGCCTCCGCCGTCGGCGGGCGCGGGGAGGCGGTCGAGGCCGCCGCGGTGCTCGATGCCTTCAGCGCCCTCCAGGAGCACCGGACGCGCCGGTCCTTCGGTTCCGGACGGGGGCCGGTGCCCGCCCCGCGGCAGGATCCGGCGCCGCTCTTCCCCGACAGCCGCCGACAGCGCGCCGACACAGACGAGGTAACGAAGATGGGCGCTCCGGCCCTGTCGGGAGAACGGATCACCTACTCGCTCGGTGACCCCGCACTGGCCATACAGAAGACCGTGCTCGGTCCGCTGGCGCGCGCCACGCTGCTCATACTCAAGGTCGCCGAGCAGCTCGCCGGCATGCTCGCGCTGACCCCGTCCGCCGCCCCGGCGCCCGAGCTCCTCGCCGCCGTCAGCCGGACCCGGCTGAGCCTGGAGTCCTGGCGCGAGGCCGCCGACGACGAGAGCCCGTACGCGCTCGGCGACGGGGACGAGCTGACCGGGTCCGTGAGCATCGAGCTCGCCACCTGCGACCCCGTCGCCGCCCTGCGCCAGGACATCTTCGAACCCCTGCTGCGCCGCCTGGCCGACTCCCTGCACCGGGTCGAGTCCATCACCGGGCTCCTCGTCCCCGATGGCGATGGGGCCGCCGTCCCGTACGCCCGGGAGCTGGCGGCCGTACGGGAGGCGGTGCGCGAGCTCGCGGCCCAGCTGGAGCGGTACGAGCCGCTCGCCCCCCGCGCCCAGGAGCACGGCGGCGGCCACGAACTCCCGCGCGACGCCCACCCCAGGGCCTACGCCGCCACCGCGGGCGCCACCAGCCTGCGCCGGGCCGTGGAGGCGGCCGTCGCCTCCTTCCCCGGGCACTTCACCGGACGCGACGTGGTGCGGGCGCTGCCCCCGGGCGCCTACCCGGACGCGGGGAAGTCGGTCAGCAACGCGCTGTCCGCCATGGTCAAGTCGGGCCGGCTGCTGCGGGTCTCGCGCGGCACCTACACCGCCGGTCCGCGGTCCGGCGGCGAAGCCGCCCCGAACTCCTGAAAGGCAGTCGCCGTGCAGCCCAACTCTCCGGCCGCGGAGGTCCGCGTCTTCTCCCACCACGCGGGCCTCATCGACGGTGTCCCCGTGACGGCCCCGCCGTTCGGGAACATCCAGGACGTCGTCATCGGCATCCTCCAGCAGCGCGCCCAGCAGCTCGGCGCCCCGACCCAGGCGGTCGTCACCGACGACCGCTACGGCGGTGCGGTGCGCCTCCTGATCCACCCCGACGGCAGGGCCGAGCAGCTGCCCGAGCCGGAGCCGGGTCCGGGGCAGTGAGGTGAGATGAGGTGAGGGGAGGCCCGGGCCGCGCGTCGCGGCCCGGGCCTCCCCGGGCGTAGGGCGGGTGGCGGGAGACCGGGGTGATGAGGGCGCGGTGGCGGTGGCGCGGCGCGGCGGCGGGGGCGGCCGCCGTGGGGCTGGCGGTGGTTCCCCTGGGGTTCGGGGCGGGGCGCGCGGGGGAAACGGCGGCGCCGCCCGCCGTACCGGCACCGGCGCCGGCGGCCACCCCGTCCTCCGACGGGTTCCCGCAGCTCACGCCCGCCGTGGCGGCGCGGCTGGACGAGGCCGTGCGGAAGGTGCTCGGGGAGACCGGGGTCCCCGGGGTGATCGTCTCGCTCTCGGCGCCCGGCAAGGGCGAGTACGTGCGGGCCTTCGGGGTCGCGGACAGGGCGACCGGCGCGCCGATGCGGACCGACCTGAACATGCGGATCGGGAGCGTGACCAAGACCTTCACCGTCACCGCGCTGCTGAGGCTGGTCGACGCGGGCAGGGCCGGGCTGGACGACCCCGTCGGGAAGTACGTGAGCGGCGTGCCGAACGGGGACCGGATCACCCTGCGCCAGCTCGCCGGGATGCGGAGCGGGCTCTACAACTACTCCGAGGACGAGGGGTTCTTCAAGGCCCTCACGTCCGACCCGCGCAGGCCCTTCACCCCGAAGGAGCTGCTCTCGTACTCCTTCAGGCACCCCGTGCTGTTCGAGCCGGGTGCCAGGTTCGCCTACTGCAACACCAACCTGATCCTGCTGGGGCTGGTGGTGGAGAAGGTGAGCGGGCAGCCGCTCGACCGGTACATCACCGAGCAGGTGGTCGAACCGGCCGGGCTGCGGCACACGTTCTTCCCCGCCGGCGCGGAGTTCCCCGGTCCCCACGCGCGGGGGTACACCGACCAGACGGCGGACGGGAGGGTCCGGGACGCCGCCGGCTGGGACCCCTCCTGGGGCTGGGCCGCCGGGGCGATGGTCTCCGACCTGACCGACCTGCGCAGCTGGGCCGCGACCCTGGCCACCGGCACCCTCCTGAAGCCCGCCACCCAGGCCCAGCGGCTGAGGACGACCGAGGCGGTGCCGGACGCCGGGTACGGGCTCGGCCTCTTCGACGTCGCCGGGTGGATCGGGCACAACGGCTCGCTGCCCGGCTACGAGGCGCTGGCCGTCCACCTGCCGGAGGCCAAGGCCACGCTGGTGGTCCTGCTCAACAGCGACATCTCGTACAAGGGGTTCGAGCCCAGCACGGCCTTCGGCGAGGCGATCACGCGGATCGTCACCCCGCGGCACGTCTTCGAGCTGCCCGCCCAGCCGGTCACCGGCCATTGAGGAAAGCCCCTGGTGGGGGGGCTCCGGTCGCGCGCACAATGGGCAGCTACGTCCGAGTGGATCAAGGAGCGTCGGCATGGCTGAGCAGGGTGGGGTTCTGGTACGGGTCGCCGGAGAGGCGGACCTCGATGTGGCCGCCGAACTGTTCCGGGGGTACCTCGACTTCTACGAGGTGACCGTCGAGGACGCCGGACGGCCCCGGGCGTTCCTCGCGGAGCGGATCGCCAAGGAGGAGTCGACCGTCCTGCTCGCCGATGCCCCGGATGCGGGCACGGTCGGCTTCGCGCAGGTCTACCCGACCTTCTCCTCCCTGTCGATGCGGCCCGTGTGGATCCTCGGGGACCTCTTCGTGGCCCCCTCCGGCCGCAGCCACGGCGTCGGCCGGGCCCTGCTGCGCGAGGTGCTGCGCCGGGCGAAGGAGGCCGGTATGGGCGGGGTGCAGCTGGAGACCGGCTACGAGAACCACCTCGCGCAGGGCCTCTACGAGTCGGAGGGGTTCGTGCGCGAGGGCTACCACATCTACTTCCGCGAGCTCGGCTGAACAGCCTCCGCCCCGGGGGTGTTTCACGTGAAACATCCCCGGGAGCCGGCTACTTCGCGTCCGCGTAGCACTCCACGACCGCCGTCGTGAACGGGAAGCGGACCGGGGTGTCGCCGAAGGCGATCCGGCCCGCGCGGTCGCCCGCCTCCCGGACGGCCGCCGCGACGGCCTCCGCCTCCTCGGCCGGGCAGTGCACGATCACCTCGTCGTGCTGGAAGAAGACCAGCTCCGCCCGCATCCCGGCAGTGGCCTGGCGCAGCGCCGCGAGCACCAGCAGGGCCCAGTCGGCGGCGCTGCCCTGGACGACGAAGTTGCGGGTGAAGCGGCCCCGGGCCCGGGTGTCGGTGGAGGCGTAGGAGGGGGTCCAGCCGGGGGTCTCGTCCTCGCGGTCCTGCGGGATGCCCGCCTCGCCGTCCTCGGCGGCGCCGGCCGGGGGCGGGCAGGTGCGGCCCAGCCAGGTGCGCACCAGACGGCCCTCCTCCCCGGCCCGGGCGGCGTCGTCCACGTAGGCCACGGCCTGCGGGAAGCGGCGGCGCAGGGCGGCGAGGTTCTTCAGGCCGTCGCCGGAGGTCTGACCGTAGACGGCGCCCAGCACGGCGATCTTGGCCTGCTCCCGGTCGCCGGAGAAGGACTGGCGGGAGACGGCCGTGTACAGGTCCTCCGGGCGGCCGGCCACCTCCATGAAGGCCGGATCGCGGGAGATCGCGGCGAGGACGCGCGGCTCCATCTGGTCGGCGTCGGCGACGACGAGCCGCCAGCCCGGGTCGGCGACGACCGCCCGGCGGATCACCTTGGGGATCTGCAGGGCCCCGCCGCCGTGGGTGACCCAGCGGCCGGTGAGGGTGCCGGCGGGGACGAACTCGGGGCGGAAGCGGCCGTCGCGGACCCAGTCCGCGAGCCAGGTCCAGCCGTGGGCCGTGTAGATCCGGTACAGCTTCTTGTACGCGAGGAGCGGGGCGACGGCGGGGTGGTCGACCTCCTGGAGCTCCCAGCGACGGGTCGAGCGGAGCCTGATCCCGGCCCCGGCGAAGGCCTTGATCACATCGGCGGGCAGCTCCGGGCGGACCCGGCGGCCGAACGCGGCCGAGACCTCGTCCGCCAGCTGCGCCAGGCGGCGGGGCTCGCCGCGGCCGGCGTAGCGCTCGCCGAGCAGCTCGGTGAGCAGGGCGCGGTGCACGTCGGCCCGCCAGGGCAGGCCGGTGTGGTGCATTTCGGCGGCGATGAGGAACGCGGCCGACTCGGCGGCGGTCAGCAGGCGGAGCCGGTCGGGGTGGGTGGTGGCGGCGTGCCGGCGGGCCTGGTCGGCGTGGACGGCGAGGAGGGCGTCGAGGGGGAGCGGGGTGGCCGGGCGGTCGTGCGGGTCCTGGAGGCCGGCGGCCTCGAAGAGGGAGTCCTGGGCGCGGGGGGCCGCGGCGTGGGCGGTGCGCTGCGGGGGGTCCGGGGGGACGGGGGCGTCGTTGAGGCGGGCCCAGGCGGCGGCCGCGGAGCGGGGTTCGCCGGAGCGGCCCTCGTGGCCGAGGAGGAGCAGCTCGGCGTCCTCGACGTCGTAGCAGCGGTCCACGCGGACGCCGGCGGCGAGCAGGCGGGGGTAGACGGCCTGGGTGGAGCGCCAGATCCAGCGGGTGGCGGGGGGTGCGGCGCGGATCGCCTCCGCGGGGGTGGCGAAGGTGAGGGGGCCCGTGGGGGGCGGGGGGACCGGGGTGGCGTGCCATCGGCCGTCGGGGGCCTCGGTCAGGGCCCAGGGGGTGGGGTGGTCGCTCACGAGTGCGAGTGTCCCACCGGGGGCTGACAGGGGGGTCGCCTCAATCGCCGGCGGGGCTGGAGGATCCTGGGGCTCTGCCCCGGACCCCGCGCCTCAATCGCCGGCGGGGCTGGAAATGGCCGGCGTGGGCGGGGATGTGGCCCGTGTGGGCCGGGTCGGGGGCCGCGTGGGCTGGGGCGGGCGGCACGGCCGGACGGGTGAGCGGGGCGTGACACCCTGGAGGGGTGAGTGAGATCGCTGAGCTCGTCGACCGGGCCTTCGCCGCCGCCTTGTACGCCCAGGACGATGCCGGGCTCGACGTCGGGGCCTCCGTGCTGGCCGCCGACGCGGGGGCGTGGGGCGGGGTCGGGCAGGAGCTGCTGCGGCGCGGTGAGGGGTACGCGCGGCGGGCCTGGGAGCGGGGGTGGCGGCCGGCGGACGTGCTGCGGCTGGTGCGGCGGGACCTCGGCGAGGTCCACCTGAGGCTCGCCGGGGACGTGTGCGCCGCCGAGGCGCGGCGGTACGCGCGGCTGCCCGAGGGCTGGGGCGCCGGCGAGGTGTGGTGGTCCGGGGACGAGGCGTACGCGCGGGAGTTCGCGCGGCGCGAGCGGGCCGACCGGTTCACCCTGGCCACCGCCGTCCTGGAGCTGTACCGGCTGCTGGTCCGGCTGCCGTCGATCGAGCCGGTCGGGCCGGTCCCCGGCGACCCGGCGGCCGACGCCCTGGAGCACGCGCACATCGAGCCCCGGATGCTCGGACGGATCCGGGCGCTGCTGGCGAAGGCCGAGGCGACCACCTACCCGGAGGAGGCGGAGGCGCTCAGCGCCAAGGCCCAGGAGCTGATGGCCCGGCACACCGTGGACGAGGCGCTGCTCGCCGCGCGCGGCGGCGGCCCGGCGCGGCTGCCGGGGGCCTGCCGGATCGGGGTGGAGCCCCCGTACGAGGAGGCCAAGGCGGTCCTGCTGGACGCGGTGGCCACCGCCAACCGCTGCCGGGCGGTGTGGAACGGCGCCTTCGAGTTCTCGACCGTGGTCGGGTTCGAGAGCGACCTGGAGGCGGTGGAGCTGCTGTACACCTCGCTGCTGGTGCAGGGGACGGCCGCCATGACGCGCGCCGAGGCCGCCCAGCGGGCCGGCGGGCGCAAGCGGACGAAGACTTTCCGTCAGTCGTTCCTGCTCGCGTACGCCAGCCGGCTCGGCCGGCGGCTCGCCGAGACCGCCGAGCACACGGCCACCGAGGCGCCCGACCACCTGCCCGCCCTGGTGGCCCGGGACGTGGCGGTCACCTCCCGCGCCGAGGAGATGTTCCCGCGCACCACCACGACGCGGCTGCGCGGGGCCACCGACCACGCGGGGTGGGAGGACGGGACCGCCGCCGCCGACGCGGCCCACATGGGCGGCAGGCGCCCCTCGCTGCCCTAGGCCTAGCCCTGGGCGGCGTCCTGGGTGGTGTTCTCGGAGCGCATCGCGCGGGCCTCCGACTTCAGGATGCGGGCCGACTTGCCGAGCGAGCGGGCCATGTCGGGCAGCTTCTTCGAACCGAACAGCATCAGGCAGACCACCAGGACGATGATCAGGTGCCAGGGCTCCAGGCCGTTGCGGAGCATGGGATACCTACATTCGGGTGAGGGGCGGAGGACAGGGGACGCACCGATGATTCGGGGTCATCGAACAGCGCGGCAAGGGTCCCGTACAAATCTGAAGAAATCCTGAAAACCCTCGGGGCCCGCCCGAAGGCCTCGGGGCCCGCCGGAGGGCTAGGCTCGGCGCCATGGGCTGGCTCCGCGCGCTGAAGGACACCGCGCGCGTGGCCATGACCTTCGAGCGGCGCCGGCTGGAGCCGCTCGTGGCGCTGCGGGCCGCCGCCGGGCTGGCGGTGGTGATCGGGGCCGGGCTGGCCTTCCTGGGGCCGGGCGCGGCCGCGAGTTCCGCGTTCGGGGCCTTCATGGCCGCCGTCGCCACCTTCCAGCAGAGCTGGCGCCCGAGGCCCGTGCTCGCCCTCGCCTCCGGGCTGACCCTGGCCGTCTCCACCTTCCTCGGGTACCTGGTGGGCTCCGCTGACCTCGGGCTCTTCCTGCCGATGCTGGCCCTGTGGGCCTTCGGCGCGGGGCTGCTGTGGGCGGCCGGGCCGACCGCCGGGATGATCGCCTCCGGCAACGTCGCGGTCATGCTGGTCACCGTCACCCTGCCGACCTCCGTCCCGCAGGCCGCCGGGCACGCCGCGATGATCGCCGCCGGCGGGGTGGTCCAGGCCCTGCTGATCGTGCTCTTCCCCGTCCGCCGCTGGGGCGCCCAGCGCGACGCCCTGGCCGACGCCCTCGCCGCCGAGGCCGACTACGCCCGCCGGCTGCGGTACGACCCCGTCAGCGCCTTCGACCCGGCGCCCCTGATGCGGGCGCGCGCCGCCGCCGCCGTGACCGCCCGCCAGGCCCGGCGGCGCCCCGCCGAGCTGCACGGGGCGCGGGGGCTCGCCGAGCGGATCCGGCCCGTGCTGGCCTCGCTCGCCGACCCGGCCGTCGGGGCGCC